>JAKBTA010000032.1 GCA_021844645.1 Nitrospirota bacterium | reverse complement strand
AAGGATTGAACCAATGGGTGAAACAAATTCCGACAAGGTAAGGGTGGTGGTTTATTCTGAATCCGGCGAAAATATCGGCGAAAAAATTCTGCCAAAGATCAAAGAAGATCCTTCATGGAAAGAACGCCTGTCGCCCCTTTCATATGCAGTAACCAGAGACCATCAGACGGAGCGTCCATTTTCTGTTCCGGGACATGACAACAAAGCGCCAGGACTCTATAAGTGCATCTGCTGCGGCAACGCCCTTTTTCAATCCGAAACAAAGTTTGATTCAGGGACCGGATGGCCAAGCTTCTATGCCCCGGTTTCAGAGGAAAATATTGAGATCCGGGAAGACACAAGCCATGGAATGAGACGGAGCGAAGTTCTCTGCCGACTTTGCGATGCCCATCTCGGCCATGTTTTTAACGATGGCCCCCGCCCCACCGGACTCAGGTACTGCATCAATATGGTTGCGTTGAACTTTATTCCCCAAAAATAATTTTCTGATTGTCGGGATTGTCTTTTTCGAGTGACAAAACAATCTCCAAACATGAAGAAGAATAGGATAAATACAAAAACGGGTGGAGTTTCTGTCAAGGAGTCGGCATTCGGGGCGGGAAAATATGGTGGGCCGAGGGAGGATCGAACTCCCAACCCGCTGATTAAGAGTCAGCTGCTCTGCCAATTGAGCTATCGGCCCGAAGAATTAATAGCAGGTATCAGCTAAAAATTCAAGGGGAAGGACCGAATTCCTTCCCTCTTCGGGCCTGTCTTCAGTCCTCGTCCTGTCCTTCGCCTTCAACAATCCCTTCCGGAATCCATTCACTTGACCTTCTGATGGAAAAAAGACGATCCCCGTCAGGGACCATCGGACAAACCCCGGCAGGGCAAACGTGCTTCTCCACATGGGACATCCACTCATCCCTGAAATATTCAAGAGAGCTCAGGGGAACACTGGGAGCACTCTTTCCGAGGCCACAGATAGACGACTCCATCATATAGCTTCCAATGCTGGACAGAAGATCGAACATCCCGGGCTTTCCCTGACCATGCACGATCTGGTCAAGGATTTCGTAGCAGTCCTCTGTTCCATCCCGACAGGGAGTGCACTGTCCACAAGATTCATGGTGACTGAAGGCGGACATCCAGTAAGCAAGATCAACCATACAGGTCGAGTCATCGAGCACAATAACGGAAGCGGATCCCAGAAAAGATCCTGCCAAGGTAACAGAGGGGTAATCAAGAGAGATGTCCAGATGCTCAGGAAGCAGAAGACGACTCGCGGAGCCTGCGGGCAGAATCGCCTTCAGCTTCCGGCCATTGGGGATCCCGCCCCCAAGGACCATGATCACCTCACGAAGACTCATGCCGAATGGAACCTCATAGAGCCCGGGCTTCGCGATATGTCCCGACAGGCAAAAAAGTTTTGTTCCCGGCGTGGCTTCATCACCCAGCGACCTGTACCATTCCCCGCCCTTCAGAATGATCGGGGGGAGATTCGCAAGGGTCTCGACGTTCTGAACATCTGTGGGCCTTCCCCACAGCCCGACATCAGTAATTCTTGGCGGCTTGTTCCTGGGCAATCCCCTGCGCCCTTCAAGACTGTTGATCAGAGAGCTTTCCTCACCACAAATATACGCTCCTGCACCCCGATACAGACGAATATCATAAGAAAAACCAGACCCCATGATCCCTTTTCCCAGGAATCCGCGCTGACGTGCTTCTGACAAAGCCTTCTCAAGGATTCTCCAGGAGCCGGGATACTCGGCCCTGAGATAGATATACCCAAGATTTGCCCCAACAGCGTAACCGGCAAGAATCATTCCTTCGATCAGGCTGTGAGGATCACGCTCCATAATATAGCGGTCCTTGAATGTCCCAGGCTCACCCTCATCAGCATTGGCCACAACATATTTAATCCCGTCATGTTTCTTCACAGCGGAAAGTTTGGCACCTGTTGAATAGTCGGCACCTCCCCGTCCGCCCAGTCCGGAAAGCCTGATCTCATCAATAACAGCATCTGGCGACATTGATGAGAGGGCCTTCTTAAGGGCGTTATACCCACCCTTCTCAAGATAGGCATCCATTTCAAGCGTTACAGGAGATGACAGAGCATTAAAAACCACCGTCTTCCCTCTGATCGGTTCTCCGATAGGGCTGGGCACAGGACAAATCGTCGGAGAAGTACTCCTGTATCTTGAAAGAATCTCGGGAAGCGATTCGGGAGTTACATTCAGGTACACATCCTCATCGATCATGAGCGATGGTCCTTCCGCACACTGCCCCAGGCACTGGGCAGGGCGCAGGGTAAAGAGACCATCGGAGGTCGTTTCCTCAATTCCTATACCCAGTTGTTTTGAAAGACTCCGGAAAAGCTTTTTCCCCCCATTATTGAGGCAGGGATTGGTCAGGCAGGGACGGATGACATGGCTTCCCGAGGGATGAAAGGAAAAAAACTGGTAAAAGGTCCCGATCCCCAGGACATCGGATGGAGAAAGGGATGTTTTTCTCGCAATCTCCCTGACTTCTTCTTCCCGAATGTAGTTGGCACGACTCATTGCCTCATGAAGGAGTGGAAGGACAGCCTGTTCTGGTCTCTCCCAGGATGCGGAGGGATCAGAGTAAGCGATCTCTTTGTCTGATAAGTCTCCTGACGCGCGATCTGAATCCAAGATTGACCTCCTTCGTTTGCCTTCTAGTTGTCATTTCTGGGAAAATAAACGACATTACATGGTGCAGCCACTCGTGGATACATCCATCGGCTTAACACTTACCATCCTGCCATAACCGGGAGATAAAATGAACAGGTCAAAAAAATATCTTTTTTTTTCGGGGAAAACCAGGGCATTGCTTCTTGTTTCAGTGATCGTCAACTTTTCCCTGACCGCTTGTTCAACGGCCCCGGTTGAACTCCACCCTTACCAGAAAACAACAACGATCCAGGCTACCCCCGAGCAGTCAAGACATATTCTTGAAACCATCGAAAAGGAGCATCCTGGAATACATATCGAAGCGTCTCTTTCCCCGGCTGGAACGGCTACCAAGGCAAAAATCACTGTCAGAACGGCCCACAAGGAACATCTCGTCAACAAGGGGTTTCAGAAAATCGAGGGAAAAACAGAAATTTACCCGGCATGCCAGCATTGGTTCTATCTCACGAGAAACTTTGATCCGGCCTGTGGTGGTGGAAAGCTCTGGGGAACAGCCTCTGCCATTTTCGCCGATGGAGTCGGCATAGGGGCTCTTTTTGACTTGGTACAACTGGGACGGTATCCATTCACATGGACAAAAACTGACCTTTCAAACCCTCAGATGACAGATGAAGTCGCCACCCTGGCAAGAAAAATGGCACAGTCATCCCAAAACAAAGGAACCCTTCCAGCTCCAAAATGATGGAACTGAAAGGGAGTTTTTGGAGAAATATGATTCAGAACCCTCGCCTTGAACCGCGTCTGTATGAGGAAACGATCCTCACCGGTTGCATCTCTGACTTGCGGGTGTGTGCAAGAAGCTTGGACAGAACAACAACCGGAACGAATACGAAAAAAGTGATCAGCAAAGAACCAAGCATCTTCCCACCTTCTTTCATCACCAAGAAAAATCATCCGGTCAAAGGGAAGACCAATCAAAAAAATCCCACCTCCCCGGAACGCTCCCTCAAGGTCGAATACTTCCAACAGGAGCTCCTATGATTTCAATATATTCCCTCATGAGAATCTCGTCAACCTTTTACGGCACCGGAAAGAGTGATTTCCGCCACAATTTCAATGTGCACCGGCCGATTACTGAACGTCACGGGAAGAAATCCATGTGGAATGGGACACAGGAAAAAAAAACCAGGTCCGGGGTTATCAATAAAAATCTGACAATCGATTTTTGGCGTTCGACGTGCCAGGGATAGGATCTACAGGAAACAGCCTCTTCTGGCCGGGGATGGAAGAAGCAATCAATGATCTCAAAGCCCCATTTTCAGGATCGGTCACCGAAGATCAGGAGTACTCCCGCACTATTCCCGATCCGGTACACCGGCTTTATACCGGAGACAACCTTCCCGTTTTAAAATACCTTCTTGCAGAAATTCCCCAGGGGGTCAAGCTGATCTATATCGACCCCCCTTACAACACAGGAAGCATTCTGAACTATCGAGACCGATTTTCCGTCCCCTGCAAAAAGACTCCCCCCTTGAAAAAGAATACAGACCTTGATGGGTGGGTCACCAATCCAGCGACCGATCATAGCCCCTGGATGAGCTTCATGTTTCCAAGGCTTGCCATTGCCAGGCAGCTTCTCCGGCCGGACGGGGTGATTTTCACAAGCATCGATGACCGGGAGTTCCCGAGACTGAAACTTCTGATGGACTGGATCATGGGAGAGAAGAATCATGTCGGAACCATTGTCTGGCGTAAAAAGGTGGTCAGGGGAAGAGGCAATCGTCATATCATTCCCCAGACGGAATATATACTTTGTTATGCTAGGGATGTTTCCATGCTCCCACCCTTTCGCGAGCCTTTGACTGATGACATGATTGATTCCTATACCAAAAAAGACGCGTCTGGCCCCTACAAGGAAATCCCTCTCGCCAAATCCGGAACAGCCCATTCCCCCCGCCCCAACCTTGTCTACCCGATTACGGCACCTGACGGATCCACCATTCACTGCCCGACTCACCAATGGAGATGGAGCGAAAAGACATTTCTGGAACGCCAGAACGAGATTATCTTTCGGAAGACCAGAAAAGGAGTCTGGAGAGTCCTGACCAAACAATATCTGGAAACAGTCGATGGTCTTCGATTTCGCACACCCACATCGCTCTATGACAAAGTCACCACCACCGATGGAACAAGAGAGCTTCGGAGCATTTCCGGAACGGGAAACTTTGACTTTCCAAAACCATCAAGACTGATTCGGGATCTGATCTCATGGGCCACCACAACGCCGCCAGCGCCCACAAAACCTGAGATCATCCTTGATTTTTTTGCCGGAACAGCACCGACCGCCCAAGCGGTCATCGACCTCAACAGGGAAGATCAGCGCAGACGAATCTGCTATCTTGTCCAAAACAGGATTGAATTACCGGAAACCACGGACAAGATTCTTGAATTGGCAAAGATCAGGATCCAGAAGTCACGGGAAGGATCTCCGGAGGATCCGGACCGGCAGGATTTTCCGGAAGGATTCCGGCTGTACCACTATTTCCCTCCGGCATCAAGGGAAGGCAGTTGAACAAGCCTCGACAAGTTGCGGACCTCCACCTGCGGGTTCCATAACCATCCGGAAAAGGCAAGACCTCCATTTCCCCGAACAGCCCCATCAGAGTCTGGCTGGCGCACAAGCGCCGGCAATACCTCTCCCGCCTCGACATAAGCCATTTTTGGGCTTTGTTTATCCAGAAGATGCTCTGAGACCGACAGAAAAAGGATCGGAGAAATCACAACCAAAAGCGGCAAAACATCATATCCCAGCCCTCTTGAGTGTTTCTTGCGAAGAAAAATCCCTAGCATCCACCCATTAAAGGCAAGGAGAAAGATGGGCGGAAGAGGAGGAAGGGAAATTTGTCCGAGCCTGATCCCCGAAAAAAAGGTGGCAAGTCCAATGACCGCCCTGGAACAGACGTCTAAAAACGACATCAGGATTGAAGGTGCCCATCCAAAAAAGAATGCCAGCCCCAGACAGGCAAATCCGGCAGGCAACAGAATCTCCCCCGCCAGAGGAACAATCACAGGATTCGAAAAGATCCCCACAAGATCCCCGACATCAAAGACCTCCCATAAGAGTGGCGTTGTAAAAAAAGTTACCCAAAGCCCCGTTTTCATCGATTCAAGAGGGATCATCCCTGAAACATCATGCCGGGTTTTCCCCTCATTCATCCGGAGAGCAGCCATCACACCCAGGACCGCCATAATGGACAGGTCCATACTGATGGATCTTGGCAAATCGGGAACAAAGATCATCATGACAATCACTGAAATTCCAAAGAGGTCCTCCCGGTGGACTGAAGCCCCCCACCCTCGAGCGACCAGAAGAAAGGATGCCGCAAGGAGGGCACGGCCAGCGGGAAGAGGGATGCCGATCAGAATGGTATAGACAATCAGGACGGGAATCACCAAGACTGCAAGCAACCTGGGAATAAAAATTCGGGCAAGGATCTGACGCAGGATTCCCAATGGCAGGAAACGGATGCACACAAGGACTCCCCCCGAAAGGAATGCGGCAAGAAGTCCCATGTGTTCGCCTGAGACAGAGAGCAGATGGTAAACGCCTGATCCCAGAAAAACATCGTTCATCCGGGAGGGCACGTGCGATGTGTCTGACAGAACCATCGCCTCAATCAACGAGGACACATCGTCCGGGAAGTGGCTTTCAAGCAGCGCTTCAAGCGAGGCGACCCTTGCCGGAACCCCATTAAAAAAAGTCCTCCAATCCTTTGGGTGACCGGATTGCCTGTCACGAACAAAAACATTCCATGGACGAATTTGCCCCTGAAGGATCCCGTTATCGAGAAAACCCAGAAAACGGTGTCGGGAACTCCTCCTGTCAGGATAATCCGATAAAAAAACATCTCCCGAAAAACACTCTCCCGCCCGGAGAGAACCCAAAACACGCGACACCGGAAGCGATAAAAGAATTTTTGAACGTTTTCCATCTGGAAAATCGGCAAGGAAGATCCCTGAAAAGTTCTTGGGCCCCTGGCTTGTGGGATGCCGATCAGAATGGTATAGACAATCAGGACGGGAATCACCAAGACTGCAAGCAACCTGGGAATAAAAATTCGGGCAAGGATCTGACGCAGGATTCCCAATGGCAGGAAACGGATGCACACAAGGACTCCCCCCGAAAGGAATGCGGCAAGAAGTCCCATGTGTTCGCCTGAGACAGAGAGCAGATGGTAAACGCCTGATCCCAGAAAAACATCGTTCATCCGGGAGGGCACGTGCGATGTGTCTGACAGAACCATCGCCTCAATCAACGAGGACACATCGTCCGGGAAGTGGCTTTCAAGCAGCGCTTCAAGCGAGGCGACCCTTGCCGGAACCCCATTAAAAAAAGTCCTCCAATCCTTTGGGTGACCGGATTGCCTGTCACGAACAAAAACATTCCATGGACGAATTTGCCCCTGAAGGATCCCGTTATCGAGAAAACCCAGAAAACGGTGTCGGGAACTCCTCCTGTCAGGATAATCCGATAAAAAAACATCTCCCGAAAAACACTCTCCCGCCCGGAGAGAACCCAAAACACGCGACACCGGAAGCGATAAAAGAATTTTTGAACGTTTTCCATCTGGAAAATCGGCAAGGAAGATCCCTGAAAAGTTCTTGGGCCCCTGGCTTGTGACATTGACGAAACAGCCATTAAATACGGTATTTCCATGAGGGCTCTGCCAGGAATAAGGAATAGGAGAATGAAAAACGGACCAGAAAAATCCCGCAAGAACCCACGGCCAGGGAGAAACGGCACCCGGAGGCAGATTCTGGTATTCACGGTAAAGAAGAAAAGAAAGAAGCAGAAGAAGAGCCAAAACAAAAAGGGGAGCCAGAAGGAAAAAGGCCCCTCCTGTCATCCCCGCAAAAGAGGAGATTGCAGCAACCAGCCACCCGACAGGAACAGTCAGTGTGCAATCACCTCAAAATCCTTGAGAACCGCCCTTTCGAGCTCTTCCACAAGATAGGTGATCCGGTCCTGATTCTCCCCTTCCAGCATGATCCTGAGCGCCGACTCCGTTCCTGAATAGCGGAGCAAAAGCCTTCCACGACCACCGGAAAGCTCCTCTTCGACAACATGTGACATCCGCTGGAGATGAGCCAGACTCTCGATCGGAATTTTCTTCAGGACGGGAACCGTTCGCAATACTTGGGGAAATGGTTGATAGACGGCGGCCAGATCCGAAAGAGAGATGCCTTTTTCCACCAGTGTAGAGACCAGCTGGACCGTCGACATCAGACCGTCACCCGTTGAATGAAGGTCGCGAAAAATCAGATGTCCCGACTGTTCTCCCCCAAATGAAAGGTTCTCCGCCTCAAGCGCTTCCAGGATATAGCGGTCTCCAACCTTGGTCTTCAGAACTCTTATCCGATTTTTATTCATCAGGATATCAAGCGCCAGATTGCTCATGACCGTCGTCACCAGAGTCGAGTTTCTGAGAGTCCCCTTCTCATTCATCGCCAGTGCCATCATGGCCATGATGGCATCGCCGTCGAGGATTCGTCCCGTTCCGGTGACAAAAACCGCCCGATCCGCATCTCCGTCAAGGGCAACCCCGAAATCCGCCCCCACCTCCAGAACTTTTTGCGCCAGCTTCTCCGGGTAAAGGGCCCCGCAATGATCATTGATATTCACTCCGTCCGGCTGATTGCCGATGGAGGTCACCTTGGCTCCCAGTTCGCGAAGTGCCATCGGGGCAACGTTGTACCCCCCTCCATTTGCCAGGTCCATGACGATATGGATGCCGTCGAACTTCATTGAACGCGGGGTTGTATTCTTGATGAACTCAATATAGCGGCCATCAGGACCGGCAAGCCTTGCAACTTTTCCGATCCCGGGGCCGGTCGGCCGGATCCTGTCAATCTCATCCCCAACAACCAGGGCCTCTATCCTCGCCTCGATCTCGTCAGGAAGCTTTGATCCATCGGATGAAAAAAATTTGATCCCGTTATCCTGGTAAGGGTTGTGGCTTGCAGAAATCATGATCCCTGCATCGGCCCTGAGCGCACGTGTCAGAAAGGCAATTCCCGGGGTAGTGAACGGTCCGACAACAATGACATTGACCCCCATGGAGGTAATTCCACTCGTCAGAGCATTTTCAATCATATAGCCGGAGATGCGTGTATCTTTTCCAATAACAACATGATGACCCCCTTCATACTTCCGGAACAGGTAGGCCGCAGCCCGGCCCAGACGATAGCAGGTCTCTCCCGTAATCGGTTCAACATTGGCCACACCACGAATACCATCGGTACCAAACAGAGATCGCTTCATCGGTCCCCTCCAAAAGCTTTTAGACAACCCCGGAAATCACCACATCCCGCGCAAGGAATTCTTTTTACTCGACAACTTCTCCTCGGCCCACGGATGAACCCAAGGGAATTTGCGGCCGATTTTGGCCAAAAAATCCTAAAAAATCAAAAACCATGAAAAGAGGAGACTCATGAATGAAACAAGAAAAGAAGCG
The DNA here is from genome assembly GCA_021844645.1 of Nitrospirota bacterium. Next base: position 4,794 of record JAKBTA010000032.1, on the reverse strand, counting down.
ATAAAGGCGCTTCCAAAAGAATCGATTGAAAAACCGGGCACAAACCATGTTACAGACCAGAACAGAAGAGCGTTCAGAACAAAGGTGAAAAGTCCAAGAGAAAGAATATTGATCGGAAGCGTCAGCAAAAAAAGGAGTGGTCGTATCAGCGCATTCAGGATCCCAAGCACCACAGCCACCAGAATTGCCGTTCCGAAGTCTCTCAAATGAATGCCCCGGATCCAGTGGGCCACAAAAAACACGATCAGGGCATTCAGAAGAATTCTTAATACGAGTCCCATCGGCATATCCCTTTCATCACATTACAAAAAAACAGACAGCGGCAACAGGGTAGAAGAACAGACATTCTATACTACAGGATTTTCTTAACCTTGGAAGGAATTCGTCCGATAAGTAGGAACAACCCGCTGATCTCCCAATCAAAAAACAACACCATCGATTCTTTTAATCGTACGGGGAGAAAAAAAACGATTTGATTTATTAAAGCAAAAAACATAAGATTCGCTCAACCAAAAAAAACAATCCCCAGAAAAAACGAAAAATTATTTTAATCGTTTAATTCTGGAGCCATACATCCACATGCTTCTGAATCGAAAGACTTTCGAAAGGGGTCAGGAATGTCTCTCAAGAAAAAGCTTCTTGGGCTTATTTTTTCACAGATACTCCTTTCACTGATCGCGGTCATGGTCATCGTCCATGGCATCAACTCCATCGACCAAGAGTCGACCCATATCAATGCTCTCTCCCGGGAAACAGACGATCTCTCCCAGAAAATGGAATCCATGCTCATTCAGCACCAGAACGCCATGAGAATTGTTTTGTCCGGAGGGCTTCGTGGGAGTTTTGTGGAAAAAGCGGTGCTTCTTCAAGGTGAAGCGATGTTCCCATACCTCATCAAGAAACTTGGGGACAATCCTGTCACACTGAAGATCAAAAAGCTGATGGCCTTGACCATCAGTCTCGACCACGCATCCCTTGCGATCGGACGCCCCGAGATCTCGCTCATCAGGTTCAACAAGGTCATTCTTCCGAAATACAGCCAGATGATGGGTCTCGTTGAAAAAAACAAGAAAGAAACACTGGCGGCCCTCTCCACCAATCTTCTCAGAAAAACATCCCAGATCAGGATGCAGGTTCTCACCGTCATCATCATCGACATGATCCTCAGCATCTCTCTGCTGGGGATGCTCACCATCTCCCTGCTGAAAAGGATCTCTATTATCTTCAATGTCTCCGAGCAGCTTGCCAACAAGGATTTCTCCGCAACAATGCCCTCATTGGGAAGAGACGAACTCGGAAAAATTGCCGATGAAATCCAGACCCTTTCCTCTGACCTCCAGAAAACGGTCAAGGATGTCAGCAGCTATGCGGACACCATCTACAAGGAAACATCGACCATTCTCGTCTCGATGAAGGATCTGAACAAAAACGCAACCAACATGAATGAGGAAATTACCCATTCCGTCTCTTCCATGGATGAGCTTGACTCGACGATCAATTCCTTCAGGGGAATCATCCAGGAAGGCATCAATTCCACCCAGGCGACACGCAAACAGGCCCAGTGCGGACTTGAGATCGGCCAGCAGGCATCCCAGTCCCTCTCCTCCCTTTCCAAAGATGTGACCCGGACATCACAACAGATCAATCTTCTTGCAGAAACAATCGAAAAAGTTACCGAAGCAACCGCCGGCATCCAGAATATTTCAAGCCAGACCAACCTTCTGGCTTTGAACGCTGCGATTGAGGCCGCAAGAGCCGGAGAGCAGGGGCGGGGGTTTGCAGTCGTTGCCGATGAGGTCCGGAAGCTTTCAAGCCTCACATCAGGTCATGTCAAGAACATCGAGGAGATCGTCGCCGATGCAAGTCGGGTCATGCGGGAAACGATCGAGATTTCCGAAGGCATGGTCCAGGGCATGTCCCAGAATATGGATGACGGGCAGAAAGTCCAGCAGGCGTTGACCCTCATCAGCCAGCGTCTTGAAAGCATGGAAAAGACGATCCAGAACCTGGGGACAACAATTTCGGTTGTCAGCAAGGTTGAGGACCAGCTCAGGGGAACGCTTCTTTCCAATGAAAAAATGGCCAGGAATACCCTTTCCATCGCTTCCGGAACTCTTCGCGAAGCGGAAACTGTCTCCCGAACCATTGAAGAGCTTTCCGCCCTGTTTGCCAAATAACCCTTGGGGAGTTCTGACAAAGACTCCCCAAAGCCCCCCGCACAGACTGAATGACCTGATTCGATAAAGAGCAACGGGTAAAGAGCAACGGGTTTTCCTGACAAGCCCGATGAAGTATGCTGTCTTATCACACTGCCTTTCGACACGTTCGGGCGACTCATTCCCCGTAATCCGGAACAAAAACTTAAAACTCCCCCATTTTAAAGGAGTCTCCATGCGAAGAAATTTCTCCTCTTTATATGGTAAAACCTTGTCGGAAAAGGCACAGATTCTTGAGTTTTCAGATTATCTCGCCATTGACCGGACGGTGATGGCCAATGAGCGGACCCTTCTCGCCTATATAAGGACCGGTGTGGGGCTCCTGATTGCGGGTCTTGCCCTCATCCGGTTTTTTAAGCAGACGCATTTTGACTATTACGAAATTGCAGGGATAGCGTCCATCATTGCCGCTATCTCGGTCACCATCTTTGGCATCCGGGATTTTTTCCACATGAGGGGATTTTATTCGGCGGTATTAGAACAGCAATTTCTGGAACAGAAGACCAAAAAGGCAGAAGCGCTACAAAATCAAAAAAATTCTACTGCCAGATCCGGATAAATTTCTCCCTCAGGGAGAGGTCCAAAGAATACTTCTCAGGGAATCCCGATATAGGTCACGGCATTTGATGGCACACCGGAAAGAAATTCATTCGCCTTCACCATCGCAAGAAAGGATGCGGACTGATTCATCCAGAGCGCTACGGAATTTCCAGATGAGTCCACATACATGGCGCTTCCGTGAGGGTAGCCATACCCGCTCCAGGAGGTGGTAGGGAGCGGAGCACAGCCAGAAACACTACAACGAATCGTATTTGAACTCGAAAAGGCCGGCATCGTCGCCGGTATGGCAGCCCCTCCCACAATCCCGTTTCCGAAAGAGGTGAACGGGTCAGAAAGCTTCGCCACAGAAAAGCTCGAACCGGAGGATCCCCAGTCCCCTCCGTCCCCCCACATGACAATATGATTCACGCTATCAACAAAGATATTATTTTGGGGAGGAGCCGAGTTAGTCAGCGTCACGGAAGATATCGCCGAGGAAGGAAGAGAGTAGGTCCCCGACGAAGGAGTTAACGTCAGGGCATTCAGGTTGACCAGAACCGTTACCTGAGAAAAAGTGGATGGAGTTGACGTTGTAAGGCCATCGTACTCACAACCGATAATCGCCACCTGATAGGCGGTATCGACCCCGATCGCATCAGCCGAACAACCATTGATTGTTCCGATTGGAAAAGAAGCTTTCGTCTGGCTGTCCGGCCGATAGATCGTCCCGGTATTGATATCCGCCAATTCAAGAAGATTTCCATCACTCTTCCCGGCAGCGTACGAAACAGCCCCTGAGCCGGAAAGGATCATCTTGTAGCTCACCCCACCCACAACGAGATAGGGATCATAGGCAAAGTTTTCGACAATGTCGATACCCTTTGATGGAGAGGCTTCAAAGAAAGGAATTGTAGCGTAAACCGAAGAAAGAGCGGGCGATGAAGGATTCGAATAATCCACAAACTGAAACCCTGAGCCGGTCTCAACGATCGCCGTCTGAATGGATGGATCCATAATCACCCCACCCACATCCGTCGAACCCGCTGAAGTGTCAATGGTAAGAGAACCTGGTAAAGTCATAGTGGCGCAACCGGAAACCGTAATCGGAGAGCTCCCCGTAAATATAAAAAAACCCAGCGTGTAGCTTGCCGTATCAAAAGCCACGCCAACAGAATGCTGGGTATCGAGATTAACGCCTCCGATCGATGACACTTGGGTGCATCTAATTGGCGTATAAGAAGGAGTGGAGTTTTGTGCATTCGGAAGAGCAATCAAGTAGGCGGTTCCGGAAGAAGTGACCGTTGAGCTGCTGCCACTGCTTCCGGATGAAGATGCCCCTGAGGGAGCTGCTACGGTTGCATTCCCATTGGAGATAAAGACCCCTATGGATCCTGACGAAGATTCCGTACTATTGGAAACCGCAGTGGAAGGGCCCTCCGCTCCAACGCCTGCGCCCCCTCCTCCTCCTCCCCCACAAGAAGTGAACCCCATCAGAAAGGTTGCGACCAAAAAAGACCTTGCAGCAGATCCCGCGATTGTCACGAGAAACTCCCTTTTTTCCATCTTCCACTACTGAATCGGACCATACCCCGGAAACACGGCTCCACTCTGGGTCAGATGAGGGTTCACAAGCCCCATCTCATTTAAGGATGGCCCCCAGCTTCTTCCGGTAGGCGGTCCTCCCCGAAAGACCCAAACCGACAGAACACCATTGGCGTAAGAAGACATGGGAAGCTTGGTCGTTGCCGACATCCCCACATTCTGGGGAACAGCCACCGTCAAAAGAGCCCCTTCCCCGCTGACAGAGGACTGGGCAACAGAAATGGGCGTTGTGCCGTCCCAGGCGGAAACAGGCGTCGAGGCTAAAAATCCGGCATTGACAACCGGAGCCCATCCGACAGGCCAGCCGATGCACCCACCCACCGAGGAAGAGCCCCACGGACAGGCCCACTCCTCATAATTTGAAACAGCGACCGAAAGACCCCGAAGCTCCTTCACCAGAGCAATCTGCCTTGCGGTCACAATCCACCCATAGCTT
>JAKBTA010000003.1 GCA_021844645.1 Nitrospirota bacterium | reverse complement strand
TTGGTTGAGTAGCGGGTCATTCGAATAGTTGCAAGGCGGCTGATTTTAATCCGACTTGGTGGGGTCTTTCAAGTCACTGACTTGAAAGACCCCACCGATTTTTCACTACGGTTTCTTTGCACTGGTCAATGGAGGTGACGGGGATTTGAGTACAAACAGTTTTTTGATGTTTTCGAGAGACTGATAGCCGGTAACCACATGCCCATCTGCTATAAATGTCGGCACATTAGGTATTCCCGTATGAGACAGGAGTGTGTCGTCAGCTCCCTGTATTTCTGCCAGAGGCTGTTGTGTCTTGATGCAGGCATTCATTTTCGCTGCTGGGAGAGTCTTTGTTGCGATAATTCCTTTAAGGGCCGAATCCATCTGGTCTTTCGACAGTGATCCCAGCTCAATTCTGTTATTGAGCAGATTATGTACGTCCCAAAAGCTTCCTGGAAGAGTTTGCTCTGCGCACATCTCGAAAATGGCAGCATCAAGCGCATTGGGATGAAGCACTACGATTGGGTATGGAATATAGACGAAGCGAATATTTTTTTCCTTTTGTACCAGTGGCAAAACCTCCCGGTTCCACTTCCGGCAGGTATGGCATTGGTCGTCTGCAAATTCAATAAGCGTGTTTTGGGCGTTTGGTGAGCCGCTAGAGGGAAAATTACCCAGAGGGAATAAACTTGGAGATATTGACAGATCTATAGGCATTGGCGGGGATATATCCGGGACCGGCCTGAAGTTGTCTTTTGTGTCCAGAATAGGTGTTGTCACAAAATATTGGTTGTCAATTAGGTACACGGTCGAAAAAATACGATTGTTTCCGATATCAATTGAAAAAGGGAACGCCTTGATGCTTTTTGAGATCTGTTTTGGTGCCATCCATGTCAGGCTTTTTGCGGGAACTCGTTGCAAAGCCATGGATTGCTCAAGGACCTTCTGGAACTTTGCTTGCATTGCCCTGTCAGAATCAGTCATCCCGACGTCTTTAGGCGTTTGCTTTGTGGCAGGCTGTTTTGTGCTGGTATCTGCCATTGCCGTGTTCGGGAGAGCTATTGGAGATATGGTTGAAACAGCAACAAACCAAAAAAGAAGACTGGATAGTCTTTTCAAATTTTTCGACCTTCTCATTAATTATGCCTGATCAAATTGGGTTCTTGATGTTGCAACTCCCGATTTTATCTGTGTTTTGATCGCTTGCCCCGGCACTTGATGTATCATTAGAGTGAAAGCCTGCTTGAATTGTCGTCTAACAAGGATTCTTGTCCGAGCGTAACCTAATGAATGACAATGGGTCAAGGGAAAACCAATTTTTGTGACCCAGGACGCGTCTTGCCTTTTTTATTTTCTCCACATAGAATGTGTGGGTTTTTTATTCTGCTCCTGTAGCTCAATTGGCAGAGCACCCGCCTTGTAAGCGGAAGGTTTCCAGTTCGATTCTGGACAGGAGCTCCACATATTTCCTTATGTTATTTTTCATTTGAACCTTTTTGAGTGTTGCTCCTCCCTAACTACCTTCATTTTCCCCCTCATTTTCAGTGTCGCCTTATAGCTACCACGCATGAATTTTTGTTTGACGAACTTTATATTTTTGTTCGCAGATTCCTCTGGAAATTGGACGGATTCCATAAAAATCGGATACCAATGGCTTCACGATCTTTCCGGGTGATCCCTTCACGGATCAGTGTGGAACATGGTTGATTTGCCGATATGATAGTAACGGGGTCATTTCTTTTGATCAGGGGATGGGGAGTTTTGCTATCTTGATGGGGCGTATGTTAGATTTGAAACTGATTTCGGTGTTATTTTCCAGACTTTTTCTTGTTTTCTCCGGGTGTTTTGAACATGTGTCCGCTCATCATGGAATGGTCCGTGGAACTATGGCAGGAACTGTCCGAAGCCAAAGCCTCCTGAGAGGGCGAGTAAGATGCAAAGGCCCAAACGCTTTTGCGCATCCTCGGCGAAAGAGGAAATTTCGGTCGCGAGATCGGAACCCCCACTACAGCAAAAGCTTAGTGGTGGGTAGTTGATTGTTTGATTCTTTCCCCTTGCGGGTGGCATCGGTGTCTGTCTTTATTTCGACCCTGCTGACTTCCACCCATTGAACTTTCTGATTCCGTTACCAAGGCTACAGATAAGGAGAATCCATTGAGTCAGATTGATAGTCTCATTCTTCAGGTAGGCACTAATCAGATGGAATTGGTGGACTTCAGAATGTTCCAGGAGGACGCTGACGGATCGCAACGGGAAGGCATCTACGGGGTCAATGTATCAAAGGTGATTGAAATCATCCAGCTTCCTGGGTTCATTACCCCCGTTCCAGATGGTAATGAATATCAGGAAGGAATCATTAATCTCAGGGGACAAGTGATTCCGGTGATTAATCTGGCAAAGTGGATGAAGATCAAGGAGCCAGCATTTTTGGCACAGATGACCAAGCAAATCATTGTGACAGAGTTCAGCGCTGTACGATTGGGATTTATCGTTCATAAGGCTGCTCAGATAAGAAGAATCTCCTGGAAGGATATTGTTCCGATTACGATGGCGCGATCGGGGCGCTCAAAGGAAAGCAAGGTTACCGGGACGGTCAAACTTTCTGAGGAGGAGGTCCTTCTCATTCTGGACTTTGAGTCCATTGTCGAGGAAATGGGGATATTTACTCGGCAGGAGGAGTATCTGGAGCAGATGCCCCAGAGCAAATCCCTGGATCAACGATATATTTTGGCGGCAGATGATAGCCCTGTGGCATTGTCAATGGTTGTGAGGGCATTAAAGAAAAAAGGGTTTAATGTTCTTGAAGCCAAAAATGGCAAAGAAGCTCTTGAAGTTCTAAAAAGAGAGGTTGCAGCCGATCCTGAACGAAAAATTGGGAATAGGGTTTCTCTTCTCATCACAGATGTGGAGATGCCTGTGATGGATGGATATACGCTGACCAAAGAGGTCAGAGCCAATCCTGATCTGAACTCCCTTACGGTACTGGTTCATTCTTCCATGTCAGGAACTGAAAACGTGAGAAAGGGACTTGAAGCAGGAGCGAATGAATATCTGGTCAAATTCGATCCGGTTGTTTTTGTGGACAGGATTGAAAAAATGTTAGCTCTCTCCGGGGCAAAGGGAAAAAACTAGGGTTATGGACAACGGATCCGTTGAAGCGCATGATCTTATCGAGTCTGTAACCGAAGGGCTTGAGGAAAGGGAGCATAAACGCGATGCGTGGAATATACGTGTCGCATTGACGACATCCCTTTTGGCGGTGTTTGCTGCTCTTTCGAACCTTGAGTCGGAGCAATGGACATCGGAGGCAATCCTCCTCAAGAACTCGGCGATTTTTTTTCAGGCCAAATCGTCTGATCAATGGTCCTATTATCAGGCGAAAAAAATAAAGCTCCATATGTCTGAAAATCAGTTGAGGATGGAAACTCTTGTTCTGAAAAAGGCTCAGGCAAACTCTGAAGAGCAAAGGTTCAAGAAGCTGATTGCAAAATATGACAGGCAAGTGAAGCAAATCAAACAAAATGCCCAAGGATTTGAAAAACAGAGGGACGTTTTGAACGTTGAATCCGATGCAGCGTTGCGCCATCACCGGGCCTTTGCCTTGAGCGTTGTTTGCTTTCAGATTGCGATTGTTTTGACGTCTATGGCTGTTATGCTGCGGAAATCTTCATTGTGGTACGCCAGCATGGCGCTTGGTGTGTTTGGTATATTAGCTTTTATTAACGGGTTTTCATTATTCTTTCACCTGGGTAGACTGACTCCATGAGAAAAAAATACAGGCTTGCCAATATTGCCCGGGGAATTCTCCTGTCGATACCCGTTTTGCTGTCCGCGTGTACTCATTCAGACCAGTCTTCAGTCAAAAAAAACACGGGTCCTAATGTATCAAGTTCGGCTCCTGGACAGCAGGCGGATAATAAAAAACAGCCGTCGGACAGGAATCTTGTGCCTTATTTTAACCGGCCGCCCGTGGGGACTCCGGTTGAGACACATTGAGTATTGAGTTGCAATTGCAGCATTCTTGCTGTTCTCTTTTGACTTTCAATCTGTTCCATGTTACAAAGACCGGATGAATAATCCTGATCCAAAGTCTAACCTTGAACAAGAAATCCGTGTTCTGCTATCTCCCCTGGGCATTGAATTGCACTCTTTGGAATTGCCTAGAAGGCAAGGGGGAGTAGTCAGAGTCACATTGGATGAGCCTGGGGGCATTAATCTCGACAGGCTTGAGGTTGCATCAAGGAGAATCGCAGATCTGCTGGATTTGATTGACCCCATTCCGTTCCGTTATCGCCTGGAGGTCGGTTCGCCAGGACTGGACCGGATTCTTAAAGTGCCTGAAGAACTTTTTGTCAATGTTGGTCATACCGTTAAGATAAAAACACTTAATCCGGTGAATGGGCAAAAAGTTTTTCGAGGAAAAATTGAGTCAACTGATTCTGTCGGTGTTCGCTTGGTCGTGCCCGCAGGGAAAAAGTTTGTTACAGAGCTTATCCCTTTGTCAGAAATCAAGGAAGTTCAAGCCCAGTTCTGGGAGGATGCTCCACCCAGGGAAGAAAAATAGCAGGAGGAGGAATACGGTTGCTTTTTAACCGTTGAAGCCATGGTTAATCAGGAATTACTTAGCGTTCTCGATCAGCTTCAAAGAGAAAAAGGGATTACTCAGGAGACGCTGATCAGCGCTCTCGAAGCCGCTTTGGTTGCTGCAGCCAGGAAACGTTATGGTGGGGGTGACAACTATCAAGTTGAGGTCAATCACAGAACTGGCGAGATTCAGGTTCTTCAGACCAAGCGGATTGTTGAGCATGTTGAATCACCTTCTGAGGAAATATCTCTTGCGGAAGCAAAGGATTCCGACCCTGAAGCTGAAGTTGGGGATGAGATCGGAAGCTATCTTGAGATTGATGACTTCGGACGTATTGCAGCCCAGGCAGCAAAACAGGTTGTGTTTCAGAAAGTTCGGGAAGCAGAGTGGAATGTTGTCACTCGCGAATTTGGTGGACGTCAGGGCGACATTATAAATGGTGTCGTTATCGGACACGAGCGCAAAAACTACATTGTTGATCTTGGTAAAACCGAAGCGATCCTCCCATTCAGGGAACAAATGCCCCGTGAAAGCTTCAGACGAGGAGATCGGATAAAGTGTCTTTTACTTGATTTAAGAACCACAAGTAGAGGTCCACAAATTATTCTTTCCCGGACTCATCCTGATTTTGTGGCTCGTCTTTTTGAGAAAGAGGTTCCTGAGATTTCCGAAGGTGTCATAGAAATTCGCAACGTTGTTCGTGAGCCTGGAGAACGGGCCAAGTTTGCCGTTTTTTCTAAAGACCCTAATGTTGATCCGGTCGGTTCATGTGTTGGTGTGAAGGGTGTTCGTGTCCAGGCTGTCGTGAGGGAACTTCATGGTGAAAAAGTTGATATCATCGAGTGGAGCCCTGATCCGGCAACGTTTATTTCGAGAGCCTTGTCGCCAGCGAAGATTCAGAAGGTCGTATTCAGGGAATTGGGTGGCGAAAAAGTTGCAACGGTTATTGTAGCTGACCAGCAGTTGTCCCTTTCTATTGGAAGAAGAGGTCATAATGTTCGTCTTGCTGCAAAACTGACCGGTTGGAAAATTGATATTTTTAGTGACAGCCAGGTTTCAGGAGATTCCGAGCTTGCACAGGCGATAGATCCAGGTCGGTTGATTCGAAGCAATGTTGAGACTCCTGAGGTTGGCACAAGGCTTCTTGAGATAGAAGATCTGCCAGGAATGGGCGGAATTGTGGCTGAAATTCTCAGGGGTGCTGGATTTGACACGGTGGAAAAAATAGCAAATGCTGATTTGGCATCTGTCTCTTCCTTGCCCAAGTTTGGGCCAAAGACAGCAGCGAAGCTTATTGAAACAGCCAGAGATTTTCTTGGACTTCAAAAGCCTGAGATGAATGTTCACGATACAGAGGAATAAGGGAGTCCTAACTTTTGATCAAGGTCTATGAACTAGCTCGTGAACTGAAACTTGAAAGCAAGCTTCTTCTTACAAAGTTGCATCAGTGGGGTATTCAGGCCCAGACACATATGGCTGCGCTCGATGATAAGACTGCTGCCCAAGTCCGAGCCAGGATCAAAAAAGGTGAAGAGCCTGTACACGAAAAGAAAAAACCTATCCTGATCAAACGCAAAGCAACCTCTACTGACTCTTCCCAGACAGAGGATGTTTTGCCGTCCTCAGATGTACCTCAACCGCAGCGATTGATTGAGTCGGAGAAAACTCCTCCGGAAGAGATCGTCCAGCAGGATCTTCCTGCTCGGGAACCAGAGGTTGAAGTGCATCCCAATCCTCTTATTCTTGAGACCATTCCCTTGGCCAAGGATCTTCCGTTTGCTCCTTCCGTACCATCTCCTCCTTCTGTTTCTGCACAAAAAGAAGAGAAGAAGAAAGGAGAAAAGGAAGTTAAGCCGGCTGTGGATAAGAAGGCCAAGCTGGCTAAACTTAATAAAGACAAGTCGCGGAAGACAGACAGACTTTTGCTTTTGAACCAGGATGAGATTCTTGAAGGGGATGATGCTGCCGATGTGGAGACTGGTGAGGCTGACGTTGTTCCTACCCAGCCACCCACTAGGGTTGTTCCTCCCTCACAGCCTGTGCGTTCTGCCGTTGTGCCTGGTACTCCACCAAGGGAATCTCCTTCCAGACCGCCGATGACACGAGTTCAGCCCCAGCGCCGTTCCCAGTCAGGTGGATACAAGAAAAAAGATCGCCATCGAGGGACTCAGACTCTGCCTGAAGGAACGAAGGCCAGAAAAAAGAGCATCCGGATCTCTGAAGGAATAACTCTTAAGGAGTATGCTGATCGTCTGGGCCTGAAAGCACAGGAAGTGATCCTGAAGTTGATGGGGATGGGCGTCATGGCTACCATTAATCAGCCGATGGATCTTGATGCGGCTGTTTTGGTTGCAGAGAGCTTTGGTGTCACTGTCGAAGTTCAGATAGCTGAGACGGAAGATGAGCTACTTGGTCAGAATGATGAGGATGAATCGGCACATCTTCTTCCTCGCCCACCTGTTGTTACGATTATGGGACACACTGACCATGGAAAAACATCCCTTCTTGATGCGATTCGGAAAACGAAGCTTGCGGAAGGGGAAGCCGGAGGAATTACCCAGCACATAGGAGCCTATACCATCTCCGAAAAGGGCAGGGAAATCACATTTTTGGATACTCCCGGCCATGAAGCCTTTACTGCGATGCGGGCAAGAGGAACACAGATAACGGATGTTGTTGTTCTGGTTGTTGCTGCTGATGATGGTGTGATGCCCCAGACAGTAGAAGCGATCCACCATGCCAAGGCTGCCGGTGTTCCAATTGTGGTTGCTCTGAACAAAGTCGACAAGCCTGAAGCCAATCCTGAAAAGGTGATGCAGGAGCTTTCCGTTCATGAGTTGATCCCGGAAGCGTGGGGTGGTCAGACGATTTACTGTCCTGTTTCTGCCAAGAAAAGAAGTGGTTTGGACAACCTTCTTGAAATGATTTTGCTTCAGGCGGATGTATTGGACCTCAAGGCAAATCCGGACAGGCGAGCTCAGGGTGTTGTCATCGAGTCGAAGCTGGATAAGGGAAGAGGTTCTGTTGCCACAGTTCTTGTCCAGAAAGGAACGCTCAGGGTTGGGGATTTTGTTGTTGTTGGTGGTCAGTTTGGAAGAGTTAGAACTCTGATCAATGACAAGGCTCAGCGCGTTTCTGAGGCACTTCCGTCACATCCTGCCGAAATAGTGGGGCTTGATGGTGTGCCGAATCCCGGAGATACCTTTGTTGTTGTCGACGATGAGAAGGCCGGACGTCAGGTTGCCCAGAGCAGGGTTCAAAAGCTTCGACTTGCGCAGATGGTGAGACAAAAGCGTGTTTCCCTTGAGGACCTGTACACTCAAATTCAGGAAGGTGAAGTCAAAGAACTGAACCTGATACTCAAAGTGGATGTTCAGGGATCGGTAGAGCCGATCAAGCATGCGCTTTCTAAGCTTGGAAATGAAAAGGTCCGAGTTCGCTTTATCCATGAAGGCGTTGGTGGTATCAAGGAAACGGATGTTCTTCTTGCCCAGGCCTCAAGCGCCATTATTCTAGGTTTTAATGTTCGGCCTGATTCAAATGCCGCGCAGATTGCCGAGCGTGAAAAGGTTGATATTAAGTTTTATTCGGTAATCTACGATGCGATTGAGGATATCCGTAAGGCCATGGAAGGGTTGCTTGCCCCGACATTGAAGGAGAAAATCCTTGGTCGTGCAGAGGTGCGGAAGGTTTATAATATCTCCAAGGTCGGAAATGTCTGCGGATGCTATGTTATTGAAGGCATTATGCAAAGAGCTGGGACTTCTGTCCGGTTGTTAAGGGATAGTGTTGTTATCTTTGAAGGACGTTTTTCCGCTCTGAAGCGATTCAAGGATGATGTCAGGGAAGTTGCTACCGGATATGAATGCGGTATTTCCATTGAGAATTACCAAGATATTAAAACGGGCGATATTGTTGAGTGTTTTATGCAGGAGCAAATCGCCACGACTCTGGATTCCTGAAGACGTCTTTATCAGTCTTCAAGGCATAAATCAGATTGGCCTGTTCTTCAAGTTGCTAAAAGGGGAAGGAGCTCGAAAGATGTTCGAGTTCCTTTTTTTTCGAAAAGAAATCAGTCCAAAATGCTTTTTTGAAGACTTTTTCTTGGGCCACCTGCTCGACATCCACAAGGATTGATGAGACGTGAGGGGGATAGCGATGAAACAGGACGGAATGAAGCAGGGATTCCGAAGGGCAGACAGAGTTGCAAAAGAGATTAAAGAAATTGTCGCGATCCTTTTTTCAAGATATGCATCAGAGACGAATCTGTCTTTTGTTACGATTACGAATGTCAGTTTGTCCGATGACCTTAAATCGGCCCGGATTTTTTATACGATCTTTCCTGGCGTTGATAACAAACTTGTTGCAGAGGCGATTGACCGCTCTCAGGGGTGGGTTCGTCGCGAGCTAAGCAGACAAATTAAAATAAAATCTGTTCCGAAAATTCAGTTTTTTCCACAAGATGATTCCGGAGAATTTTTGGAAACGTCTAATCTGATCGATTCCTGATAAAACGAGATTGACTAAGATGAAATCAATTCCTTTGCAGGGCCAGTCTCCCCAATCCACCGCGCCGTCTTATTCCGGAATTTTGTTGGTAGACAAGCCTTCCGGAATGACGTCGCACGATGTTGTGGCCATCATCAGGAAAGAGAGCAAAATTTCAAGAGTTGGTCATGGAGGGACTCTTGATCCAATGGCGACCGGATTGCTGCCGGTTCTCCTGGGGGCTGCGACCAAGCTTGCTGAGCAGCTTCAGGGATGGGATAAGTCTTACAGGTTCGATGTTGTCTTTGGTGTTTCGACAGACACTGGTGATGCTGATGGCAATGTTATTTCGTCGGTCCCGACTCCTCCCCACTTTACCCGGGAGCTGGTGATGGAAGCGCTGAAACCCTTTCTGGGAACTACCGAGCAGAAACCGCCCATGTATTCAGCGATCAAGAGAGACGGCGTTCCGTTGTACAAGCTTGCACGAAAAGGGATCGAAGTTGAGCGACCGATGCGGACAATTACGGTGCACTCATTGCAGCTTGAGGCATTTGCTCCACCGGTTGCAACCATTCATGTGTCTTGTTCGAAAGGGACGTATATTCGATCTCTTGCAGAAGATATCGGGCATTCACTCGGTCTTCCAGCCCATGTGAGCCGTCTGATACGGACAGGGTATGGCCATTTCTCATTGGAGAAAGATGGCCACCCTCTTTCAGAGATCATTTTGGCGATTCGTTCGGGAGGTCTTCAGTCGATTCTCCAACCGCCTGAATCCCTGTTCCCCGATGTTCCTACCGTCAGAATCCTTGACCAATATTTGTCCGGGGTCCAAAAAGGTGGAAACATTCTTGCGTTTCAGGTCTATATGATCGAAGGATTGTTTAATTTTTCTGAAACTATTAGAATAAGCGACCGACGTGGAAAATGCCTGGCGTTGGGCCAGAGCTTGGTGTCAAGTGAATCTTTTTCCAATATGCCAAAAGGACTTCCAGTGGCCAAGGTGGTCAAGAGGGTAGGTGTCTGAGGTTTTGGAGAATATCAGAAAGGTTTTTCGATGGGCTTAACAAAAGAGCAAAAGACAGAAGTTATTTCAAAATTCCAGATTAACCCGGTTGATACTGGCTCGGCTGAAGTGCAGGTTGCCATCCTGACCGCAAGGATCAATCAACTCGGAGAACATTTCAAAAAGTTTCCGAAAGATACCCATTCTCGTCGTGGTCTTCTTCTTATGGTCAGCAAAAGACGCCGTCACTTGAAGTATTTGCAGACGGTGAATGTTGCGAAGTATCAGGAAGTAATCCAGAAGTTGGGTTTGCGCCGCTAATTCTGAGAGGTGGGCGGATTCAGAGGGGCATGGAGTGCTTGTTTCGAGCATTGCATGACCATCTGAATACCGCCTTTCGTCTAAGTCGTCTCTTTGATGCTCCTGTGCTAAGCAGGTAAAAGGATCTTTTTATATGAACCCAATAATTGTTAACGTTTCGGTAGGTGGCAAGAACGTTCGCTTGGAAACAGGGCGCATGGCCAAGCTTGCAGGTGGCTCAGCGACTGTTTGGGCCGATGGAACTGTTGTTCTGGCAACAGCGGTCTCGGCAAAGAGCATGAAGCCTGGTATCGATTTTATTCCCCTGACGGTCGACTATCAGGAGCGTGCTTATGCTGCTGGCAAGATTCCCGGTGGTTTTTTTAAGCGCGAAGGGAAGCCGTCTGAGCGGGAAGTCCTCAATAGCCGCCTGATTGATCGTCCGATCCGCCCCCTCCTTCCGGATGGGTACTTCTATGAGACACAGTTGGTTGCTTCGGTTATTTCGATCGATAAGGGCGGAGTCGCTGATGTCATGGCTGTTATCGCGGCATCTACAGCTCTTTATCTTTCTGATGTTCCCTTCCACTCGCCAATCGGAGCTGTTCGTCTGGGATTGGTGGATGGTAGCTATATCGTTAATCCAACACTCGAAGAACAGGCAAAATCTCAGATCGATCTTGTGGTAGCAGGAACTCGTGATGCCATTATGATGGTCGAGGGACAGGCGTCCGAGGTGTCCGAAGATGTTTTCCTGAAAGGGATTGCCCTTGCACATGAGGCCATTCTCCCCATTATTGAAGCCCAGGAAAAACTGAGATCAATGGCTGGGCGAGAGAAGAGACCTGTTCCGGCAAACCCGATTCCCATGGAGACTGTTACTGCGATCCGTGAGAGATTTGGGGCAGAACTTGATCAGGCGATGGTTCTCCCGGGAAAGCAGGAGAGACAGGACGCTGTTGACCAGATTTTTGAAAAGGTCCGCGAGACCTTTTTGCCGGCAGATCCTGCTCCGACCCCTGCCCAGGAGAAGGATCTCTCCAATGCGATCCACGAAGTAGAGCGATTGACCTTGCGTGAAATTGTTCTGACAAAGAAAATCCGTGCCGATGGACGTGGTTTGACAGATATTCGTCCGATTACAATTGAGGTAGGCCTCCTTCCGAGGACACATGGTTCTGCTCTTTTCACCCGTGGCGAAACTCAGAGCCTGTCCGTTGCAACGCTTGGAACTTCTGACGATGAGCAAAGGATTGATGCTCTTGAGGGAGAGTATACCAAGCGATTTATGCTCCATTATAACTTTCCTCCCTTTTCAGTCGGTGAAGCAAAACCGATGAGGGGGCCGGGGCGTCGTGAAATCGGTCATGGTAATTTGGCAGAGAGAGCTCTTCGTCCTGTCATCCCTGCAAAAGAGGCTTTCCCTTATTCTATTCGGCTGGTTTCAGACATTCTCGAGTCAAATGGGTCATCGTCAATGGCTACCGTATGTGGTGGAACTCTTGCGATGATGGATGCAGGTGTTCCCATCAAGGCACCGGTTGCCGGCGTTGCCATGGGTTTGATCAAGGAAGGTGATCGGGTTGCAATCCTTTCCGATATCCTTGGAGTTGAAGACCACTTGGGTGATATGGATTTCAAGGTGACCGGAACTCTTCATGGGATTACTGCTGTCCAGATGGACATCAAAATATCCGGAATCACTCTCTCCTTGATGAAGGATGCTCTCGAGCAGGCCCGTCAGGGTCGCCTTCATATTCTTGGAAAGATGAATGAGACTTTGTCGGCTACTCGCGGCGTGATGTCTCCTTTTGCCCCGAGGATCTTGACCTTAAAGATAAAACAGGACAAGATAAGAGAGGTTATCGGTCCAGGCGGAAAGGTGATTCGTGGAATCACCGAAAAGACTGGTGCCAAAATTGAGATTGATGACTCCGGTCTTATCCAGATTGCCTCGGTAGATGAGTCTGCCGCACAGAGGGCCGTTGAGATGATCAATCAGATCGTTGAAGAAGTTGAGGTTGGTCGCATTTACCTCGGTAAGGTCAAGACGATTGCCGATTATGGGGCATTTGTAGAGCTTTTCCCTGGTACAACGGGCCTTTGCCATATTTCTCAGTTGGCAGACCACAGGGTGGAAAAGGTTCTCGATATTGTCTCTGAAGGCGACATGATTCTGGTAAAAGCCTTGGAGGTTGATCGCCAAGGAAAAATCCGGCTCTCCCGAAAAGAGGCTGTCTCCGAGGTCGGGGACGGGAGGGAAGTTCGGAACGGGGGCGGGCAGTAACTGTTCGCTTAAACCAAAATGGAAGGGGGTAATCGCATGGACGTCAATAAAGGTGCGAACGGGCTTATCGTCGTAGCGCTCATGTTGGGGATCTTTTGGGCATGGATGTTGAGCTACGTAGGGACTGATCCCTTTTATCTCCCACTCGGTGGTTAAAGGGGTTCCTTCCTAACCACTGTTTTGGGCAATGCCATTATAATGTCCGGTTTTATTAAAGCCCAGGGGTTTCCTCTGGGCTTTTTTTCATTGCAATTCTTAAAGACCGGCTCCTCAACGATGATTGATTGCTATGATTTTCAAAAAAGCTTTCCCTTCACGCAACAGCTAATATGTTCATGATGTTCTTCTGGGGCTATGATTGGCGTTCCGGTTGATATCTCCTGGATAATTGCAATAGGTCTAATCCAAGATGAACACTACCTTTTTGAAAGGAATTCCTTGTGGGATATGTAACAGCTGTCTTGAAAAATGGTTTGCCCGTTTACTGGGATCCAATGCCTCAGAGCCGTGCGGCATCTATTGGTGTATGGGTAAGAGCAGGAAGCCGCTTTGAAGATTTGTCCCAGGGGGGCGTCACCCACTTTCTGGAGCATATGTGCTTTAAAGGGACAAAAACCAGGAATGCACAGGAGATTGCCAACGAAATGGACTTTCTTGGTGGAGAGATGAATGCTTTCACCAGCCAGGAAATCACTTCCTTCTACGCAATGGTTCTTTCCGAGAATGCCCCCAGGGCTGTAGCCTTGCTCGGCGACATTCTCTGTGAGTCGATCTTCGATGAGGTGGAACTTGAAAGGGAGAAAGGTGTCGTTCTTGAAGAGTTGATGGAGGCCAAGGACGATCCTGAAGATCTGGTCTCAGAACAGCTTTTTTCATCCTACTTTGCAGACCATGCATTCGGTCGGCCCATATTAGGTACTGAAGAGTCAATTCAGCAATTTTCGCGAACGTCTGTCATGGAATACTTTCAGGAGAATTATCATTCCGGGTCCATGTTCATTACCATTGCAGGAAATGTTGACTGGAAGATGATTCTAAAAGCACTTGAAAAATCTTTTGGAAAAACGCCAAAGAAAAAGCTGGACCGAATTTCGCAGGATGCTCCCGTTGAGACCTTTGGCCTATGGGAATCCAATGAAGATTTCGAACAGGTTCACATGAGTATAGGTGTCAGGGGCATTCCCCAGAGGGACCATCGCCAGTCGGCACTGAGGCTTTTAACCACCCATCTTGGCGGCGGTATGAGTTCCCGTCTTTTTCAGGAGGTTCGGGAGAAGAGAGGGCTTGCCTATTCTGTTTATGCATCGCCAATGTCTTTCTCTGATGGCGGGATCGTAAGAATCGTCGCTTCAACCCGTCCATCCAAAAGAAAAGAGCTTCAGGATGTTCTTCTCTCGGAGATTGCGAGAGTCGAGGAGATCCCCTTGACGGAAGAAGAGCTGGCAAGATCCAAAAATCAGTTAAAGTCCTCTCTCCTTTTTGGTCTTGAAAGCGTTTCCGGGCGTATGAGCAAGATGGGGCGCAACCTTTTGACCTGGGGAGAAGAGATCCCTGTTTCAAAAATCGAAGAATGGATTGATGCGGTAACGCCGGAGGATATCCAGATATTGGCCAGGGATCTCGAGTGGAGCAAAAGTCAGGGAGTTTCGGTTATGGGGCCTATCTCGAAAAACAAGAAGGGCCATTGATGTGATTGTTCTGGGGGTCAATATAGATCATGTTGCGACATTAAGAAATGCACGTGGTGGAAGGAATCCTGATCCACTCTTGGCCGCAGATATTGTTTTCACCTCCGGGGCCGGACAGATTGTGTGTCACTTGAGAGAGGATAGGAGGCATATTCTCGATCAGGATTTGCGGAATCTTTTGTCCTGGGGAAAATTGCCCGTCAATCTGGAAATGGCGTTGACGCCTGAGATGCAGGATATAGCCCTCACTAATCGGCCCCAACTGATAACGCTTGTTCCGGAAAGAAGACTTGAGCGGACAACGGAGGGAGGACTGTCTCTGGATCATGATTGGGCGGGTAAAATCCGTGACTTCCACCAGTTGACCTCTGAGAAAAAAATTCCCTTGTCTCTTTTTCTTGATCCTGATATTGAAATGGTCAAAAAAGGATGCGACCTTGGTGTTGAGCAAATCGAACTCCATACAGGTCCCTATGCCAATGCATTCTTGAAAAAACCGGATGCTCTTGAGCTAGAACGTCTTCTCGAATGTTCCCTCTATATTGCTTCAAGGGGGATAAGGCTTGCGATGGGGCATGGTCTGGATACGGAAAATCTGTTGCCGCTCCTTTCGATCCCTAACCTTGCAGAAGTCAATATTGGTCACAGTATTATTGCCCGTTCAGTTTTTATCGGGCTTTCATCTGCTATTTCAGAGATACAGGAAAAGCTCTCGAGATAGTTTGTTCGAGCAGAGTATCGGTTTTGACCAAGTCCGTAGAGCAAGCCCCTTGATTCATTCATTGCGAATGCGGGAGGGCCGCTCAAGCGGAAGTTGTCTGGTGCGTATCTGGCCCGGTATGTCCGGGAGAGTCGATGTTGACCAAATTGGGGGAGCTTCGTCTGGTGCGCTGAAGAATGGCTCTTTGGGAGGCGGTCGAAAGAGTCAGATAAACAGCAAGTGGCAAGCTCCCTTCTGCTCCCTTCGGCTTCTGCCGGAGCCGTTCCTTCCGGAAGTCCGGTTGTGGAGATGGGATGTTGTCGCCGAAAGGCGAGTGTCCGGAAGATCTTCTTTAAGGACAGAACCCCATGAATGTATTCATGGGGGGACTCAGAGGATGAGACTATTGGAAAACATTGTTTCCATCGGAACGGATCTCGTTTCCGTTGACAGGATCAGGGGTGTTATAGCAAAACATGGTTCCCGATTTCTGGAGAGAGTTTACACTAAAAGGGAGGTGGCTGAGTCTTCTCTGTCCCCGATTTATTTTTCTGGACGTTTTGCTGTCAAGGAGGCCGTGCTCAAGGCGATGGGAACAGGGCTGTCTGCCGGGTTGAGTTGGCGGGAGATCGAAACAACCCGGGAGCCATCAGGTGCACCAATGGTTTCCCTTTATGGTGAAGCTGCCAGAAGGTTGTTTGAAATGGGGGGAGGGAGGGTCATGGTCTCCATATCGCATGAACGGTCTTTTGCATTGGCTTTTGTCCTGTTTTTGGGAGAGTCCCGATGAAGGTTGTTATTCCTTCAGAAATGTCAGGAATTGAAAAGAGAACAATTCAGGAAGGTTTTTTAACGGAAGACCTTCTGATGGAAAAGGCCGGGCTCTCTGTTGCAAGGGGGGTTTTGGCTCTTTGTCGATTCCCCGGGAGCGTTGTTGCAATGGTGGGAAAAGGAAACAACGGTGCCGATGCGGTCGTGGCCTTGAGGCATCTGGAGCTCAAGGGCATCAAAACGACGGCGCTTCTTTTATATCCCGATGAAGATCATTCAAGTGCCCTGCGTTTGTCGATCAAAAGGCTCGGTGTTGCCCAGGGAGGAAGGTCGGATGGAATCCTCCGGTTTTCACCTCAGGGATCCATCCATAAGCTTCGCCATGCAAGTGTGGTCGTTGACGGGATTCTTGGGACTGGCTTCAGGGGCGAGCTTGCCCGGGAGCTTCAGGAAGCCATCAACCTTATGAACTCACTTGGTGCGATGGTATTGTCTGTCGATATTCCCAGCGGTCTTGACGGAGAAACGGGGAGGGCCCGGACAGCTGTTCATGCATCCAGAACCGTAACCTTTGCTTTTCCCAAATGGGGACTTTTGGTCGATCCCGGATGCCGATATACGGGGGATGTCGTGGTTTCGGATATCGGTCTGTTTCCATCCCTTCTCTCTCCCCTCCCATTGCGGCAGGTGCTTCTTCCGGGAGATGTCTTGCATCATCTCCCGGAAAGACCCTCATCCCTTCATAAGGGGCAGGCTGGCCATGTGCTCGTCTGGGGAGGAAGTCCCGGAAAATGGGGCGCACCGATGCTTTCCGGTCTTGGTGCCCAGCGGGTTGGTGCAGGACTGCTCACGATACTCTATCCGGATTCTGCTCCTTCCGTATCATCTTTCCCGGAACAGATGATCGAGTATCTGACTTCATTTGATCCCGGAAGGATCTCGACTGTTCTCGAAAAGATTGATGTTGTTGCAATGGGGCCCGGTTTGTCTTTGGGGGATCGTGAACTTCAAGTTTCACGATATATCCTTGACCGCTTTCCAGGTCCTGTCGTGGCGGATGCCGGAATTTTTGACATGTACAGAACTTCTCCGATGAGTCTTGTCCGTCAAAATGGAGCTCCTCTCCTGTTGACCCCTCATCCGGGGGAATTTGCCCGTTATCTGAATCTTCCCGTCTCTACTGTACTTGAGCATGCCACCGAACTGTTGCTGGAATGGTCAAGGAAGTTGTCCGCGATTATTCTTCTTAAAGGGTACAGGACAATCATCGCCTCTCCCGAGGGAAGAATGTCCGTCAATCTGACGGGGAGTCCGAATATGGCGACAGCCGGTTCCGGAGATGTTCTGACTGGGGTCATTGCAGGCTTCCTGTCTCAGGGAATGTCCCCTTACGAGGCCATGGTCTTGTCCGCATTTCTTCATGGATGGGGTGGTGAATTGCTTGGACAGTCAAGGTCCGTTGGCATATTGGCCAGGGAGCTTGCAGATTCCATCGGTCTTGTCCTTTCGGATGTGGCTTCTGCTGTGGAGCAGATCGATCGCATGGATCCGTGGGGTGATCTCCTCCTTTCGACATCGCTTTCCAGGTTGGGCTCTTCCATAACAGGAGGACTTCATGGACAACTCTGAGCAATCGGGGATGGAAGGACTTCTTGTTCATCTGGAATATCTTTCCGGGCTCTATCCAGACCTTCCTGTGGCTGCACGCCTCCCGTCTCACGCTCCACTGAAGGAAGAAGGTCTTTCTCCTGAAGATAAGACTGAAAACATGGGGCTCAAAATGCCTGGTTCAGGCGTTTCTCCTGTTGGCGATCAGGAAGGCAAGTCTGGTGCTCTTGCGGTTTTAAGCCAAAAGGTTATTGATTGCAGGGCCTGTATCCTTGGAGATTTGAGGTCGAATCCTGTTTTTGGTGAAGGGAATGCCAATACCAGACTTTTGTTTATAGGTGAGGGGCCGGGGGCAGAGGAAGACCGGACAGGAAGGCCGTTTGTTGGAAGAGCGGGAGAACTCCTGGACAAGATGATCGCTGCCATGGGTTTGTCCCGGAAGGAGGTCTTTATTGCCAATGCCGTCAAATGTCGTCCACCGGCCAACAGAACACCTGAAAAGGTTGAGAGGGATGCATGCAAGCCTTTTCTGACAGAACAAATCAGGATTATTTCTCCTGAAGTCATTGTTCTGTTGGGACAGACGGCGATTTTTCAAGTGCTTCCGAATGAATCACCCATATCGTCGGTCAGGGGGGTCGAGACCAGTATCCCTTCCTTCCCGGGGATCCGTATCATGCCGACATACCATCCTGCCTATTTGCTCAGGAACCCGCAGGCAAAAGCAATTGTCTGGAAGGACTTGCAGCAGGTCATGAAGTGGCTTTCCCTGCCACTGCCGAGCCAGAAATGAAATTCTTGAAAGGAATTTTTATTCTGCTCCTGGCACTTCTCGGGACTTTTTTTGTTCTGGAAAATGATCACGACACGGTCCTTGTCCTGATTCCGTTTTGGGGGCAATCAGATCCTGTATCGGTTGGTGCTTTGGTGGTGTCCTGTTTCTTGTCCGGCATACTGGCAACTCTTCTTTTTATCTTCTTTAGCAAAGTCGGCACCTCCCTGAAAAAAAGTTTTTCCAGACAAACATCCCAGGGGGCAGATCATCATGATGAAGGGAACCATGGACACTGATATATCACCCCCGGTGAGATGGGAATATCCGGACACTCCGTTGTTTCGGCAGTATCAGGGGTTGAGGGAAAAAGCGGGGGAGGCTCTTCTTTTTTTTCGCCTCGGAGATTTCTATGAACTCTTTGGAGACCAGGCTGTTGAGGTTTCCCGGGTTCTCGGCCTTACGCTGACATCCAGAGACAGGAATAAATCCAACCCTCTCCCCATGTGCGGAGTGCCGGCCCGTTCTCTTGAGCTTTATCTGCCCCGTCTTGTCTCTCTCGGCTATCGTATTGCGATTTCAGAGCAGACCCAGCCGGATTCAGAATCCGACGGCATGTTTTCAAGGGAAATCGTAAGAATTGTAACAAGGTCAACCCTGATCGAAGATCCGTCCCTTGAAGGCGGGCAGACCAAAAATGGTGTCTGCCTTGCTCAGGCAGACGGAGCGATCGCTATATCGAGCCTGGATCTCTCGAGTGGACATCTTGCTGTTTTTGAGCCGCAGAACAAGGGAGATATTGATGCGATCCTTGACTGGATGGCATCGAAATCCCCCGTTGAAATACTGATTGCGGATCCTGAACTGTCTTTGCTCCTGTCCGGAATAGAACATCAGCGAATCCTTCCCTCGGAAATGCCGCTGAATGGTCTTGCGGATGTTCTTCCCGATGCCTTTGTGTTTCCTCTTCTTTCTCCTGCATCTGAACGAGCTCTTGTCACATTGATCGCCTATGTCGGTTCCCTGAAGGCCGGGGTCATTCATCATCTGACCGGCGTTACGGTTGAAAAAACAGCGGGAACGCTTGTAATCGACCGGGCTTCCATCCGGCATCTTGACCTCGTTCCTGATCAGGAGGACCGCAAAAAGAATGGAAGTCTTCTGGAAGTTCTTGATCAGTCAAGATCCGCTCTTGGAAGCAGGATGCTCCGGAGATGGTTGCTTGCGCCGCTTTCGGACAGGGAGAGCATCCTCATGCGTCAGTGGATTGTCCGGCGCCTCGATGAGAATCCACGATGGGCCGACAGGGTTGGAGAGATTCTGGGGTCGACGGGAGATATTGAGCGGATCCTTGGGAGAATCGGGATGAAAGGACGATTGCCAAGAGATCTCGGCGGAATACGGGATGGAATCCAGGTCGCCATCGAGCTTGCCAGAATGCCCGAATGGACAGAGCTTTTGCATGATGAAAAGCGGGATTCTTCTCTGGAGACTCTTTCTGAAATGGTTTCGCGTCTTGCCGGAGCCTTGGTCGATGATCCACCCGTTTCCTGTGGGGAGTCTCCGGTCATACGGGATGGTTTCGACCCGGAACTCGACGGATACCGCCACTTTGAGCGGGAAGCAGACCAGGATCTGTTGAGGATTGAGGAGAGAGAACGCAAGGCAACAGGAATTGAAACGTTGAGGATCCGCTATAATCAGGTCGCAGGCTACTATATCGAGGTGACAAAGGGACAGGTCTCGAAGGTGCCGCCCCATTATTTCAGGAAACAAACCCTGACCGGGGTTGAACGCTATACCTTGCCGGAGCTGCTGGCCTTTGAGCAGAAGATGACTGAGTCCAGATTCAAGGCTCAACAGAGGGAGTTTGCCCTGCTCGATGACCTGACCTCGCTGATTTTGTCCTGTTCAGCCCAGATACAGCGAATGGCGGAATTTCTCGGAACGGTCGATGCTCTTCTGTCCTTTGCCAGGGTCGGGAGGAAAAGACAATATGTCTTGCCAACATTTTCATCGGATGGTGCGATGTCCATTACGAATGGACGCCATCCGATTGTTGAGGCCAGGCTTGCGGCGGGGGCCTTTATGCCGAATGATACCCGTCTTGAAGCCGGGACCTTTGTATTGCTGACTGGCCCCAACATGGCAGGAAAATCAACCTATATGAGGCAATTGGCACTGATTCAGATCATGGCCCAGATGGGTGCTCCCGTTCCGGCGGATAATGCGGTGTTGCCCATCGTCGACCGGATTTTGACAAGGGTTGGAGCAAATGACCATATCCTCGAGGGTGATTCGACTTTCATGGTTGAGATGAAGGAGGTTGCGAGGGTTTTGCGGGATGCGACCGCAAAAAGTCTTGTGATTCTGGATGAGGTCGGACGCGGAACGGCCACTTTTGACGGGATGGCCATTGCCTGGGCCGTATCAGAATATATCCATGACCGGGTGCGCTCTTTGACACTTTTTGCGACACATTATCACGAGCTCCATGCGCTGGCCGAGAGGGGTGAACGCTTTCTGAACCAGTCCGTTGCTGTCCGGATCGAAGGGGGGAAGATCTTTTTTCCCCACAGAATCAGCTCCGGACATTCCTCAAAGTCCTACGGTATCGATGTTGCAAAGCTGGCAGGTGTTCCCGAGATTGTGATCGACCGGGCAACAAGGATTCTTGACCACTGGAACCGACAGAAGCCATTCAAGGCAATCTCGGAGGGACTTGCCCAATTGCCGGAGAAAGATCCTCAGGCGATGCCCATTTTCGACTGGAAGTTGCGTGGGGGAAGTTCCTCGCAACCGTAATCGGGAACAGGTTTTAGTTTTGATTGTTCGAAATGCTTTTCCGTTGTTTTTCAGGGAGGAAAAACTGTCAAAACGAGAATTGCGCTGGAGGGATACCGCCGTCAAATCCCTTGTCTCGCAGTAAAGTCTTGATATCCTGTCGATGTATTTCCGTAAGGCGGCCCTTCTCTGGTAAGATAGGCATCGCTTGCTCCTTCTTGAAGGCAAAGTATTCCTCTGAAGGTTTTTTCCAAAAACGGATGAGTTGCTTTTCGTGTGAGACATGTCTGTGCACGGCATGGGAAAAGCATATAACTCCCGGCTGTATCCGGCTCATAAACAGGAGATTTTCCTGAACCAGAGGGTGGCATGACACCGCTGGCCCTGCAGCCATTTTCTGGAGCATCGGAAAAATCCCCGGGGGCTGGTAGTGTGCCAGTTTGTCTCTGTGCGACAGGATCGGAACGCTCCCGTCCATGGAGAAGATCCATTTTTCACTCGTCCATTCGAAGGAAGGGTACGATACCCAGGACTCTTCGGTCTTTCGCCAAAAATGGCGGTTGACGCTTTCCTGCGGGCATGTTCCGGAAAAGAATCTCCGGAAAGGTTATGAGCGCCTATGGGCGGATCTTCGTGGAAGATGTGACTGCCAGCGAATACTATTTTGAGACTCTCTCCGGAGTCTCGAGGATGGTTCCGGAAAGCCCTTGAGCGACCGTTTTTCAGGTGTGGTGGTGGGAGCAGTCCCCCTTTGTTCAGTGGGATTGTTTTTTTTAATCTTTTTGATGGAAATATGGAGAAAACAGAACGATGTCTGATTTTCATGACCATTCACATGATAGTGAGGGTGGTGATTCAAGCGAGCTTATCAACAGCCTCTCCCAGATCATTGACAAGGGGCCGCCTGAGGTTGTTCTCGAAAATGTCGAGGACGATGATGTCGTTTCCGAAGCTCTTGCAACTCTGTATGAGATGGATTCTCTCGGAGCCGTCGCCACATTGCCTTCGATGACTCCTGACTGGTCTTTGGCGATCAGGAGGTTTTTGGAGACCTACTCGGAAGGGGTTGAGATCGAGGATAATCTGGTTCAGATCGGGTCTGCCTCTGAAAACAGCCGATTCATGTATGGTTTTGGAATCATGGTCGACGGTCTTGAAAGGGCTGGCACTTCTTTGCCGGCGGATCTCCTCGAAGGGATTCGGGAAAAGCTTTCAGCAGTTTTTAAGCTTCAATCGAAGTCGATGCTCTATCTTCATCCGACACTGGCCCTTTTGCCGGAGCTGTATCTTTTCTCTTTCGAGGAGCGGCGGGAGTTTTTTCTCGAAGTTCCTGAATCGGAATCGGGGACTCCGGACATCTTGTCTCCGGAAGATGAGTCCTTTTTATCGGCTCCGGTTGAGACTCTTCTTGGTGATGAACACCCGGTGGTCCGCTATCTTGGGGGAATGGATGAGTTGAATGAAGGCGAGCCGGGGAACCCTGTCTTCATCATGGGATCGGTCATCTCCCGGAACTCTCCGATGGAGGGGGGCATTCAGGAGTTTCTCGAAGGAGACGAAACAGGGGAGTTTGACGCGCTTCTTTCCGAAATAGGCGAAATGCTTGACCCTGAAAATGAAAATGCGGATGAGTTGCCATCTGTCTCCATTTTGCCATGGTCACTTCTCTTTCCCATGGGGGTATCGCTTCATTTTCAGCAGAAGGTCATGGAGTTTGTCTACCGCCTGAACCTTTCAGGAAAGGAAACGCTCGAAATGGTTCCTTTCTGGGAAAATGGGTATCTGTGGATTCATGCTACCCTGAAAGGAAAGAATGAAGGCCATGATTTTCTGGTCGTGGACGAGTATGTTCTTGAGTTCTTGGAGGAGCTGATCGAACCTGTTCTGACCGAAAGCCTGCCTGTCCGTCTGAAGTGGCATCCGTTGCCCAAGGATGGCAGGGGACTTTCACTGGGTCTTGTCTAGTCCCTGGATGATACCCTCCTCAACGGAGGGGCTTCACGATCTGGAGCCCCATCCGGGATAGACCGTTTCCCAGCTGATTTTGTTTTATGATTGATTATCCTGATGGCCGAAGGATTACATGAAGTTCAAGCTCAATGTCTTTGTTTTGGTTCTGTCCTTTGCCTTAAGGGTCCTTTTTCCCGGAGCTTCATTTGGTGGTGACATACATCTGGCAAAGCCCGCTGCCAGGCCCATTTCTTCGGTCAGGATTGATTCCCATCCAATCTATCGCCTCTCTTATCCGATCCAGACGATGAGAATGGGATATAGCAAAGAAGCCCATCTCATTTTTCTGACGTTGATGAAAAGTGGCCAGATTCTTGTTCTTGATAGCCGCACAGGAGCGGTCATCAAGACGATATCCAATGTTCTGAAGCCACTGGATGCGACTTTTGACTGGAAAAAAAGAAATATTCTTGTAACAGAGGGCGACTCCAGGGTGTTTCACGTCATTCCCCTTGATGATCCCTCAAAAATGAAAGATCTGCCTACGGGATTAAATCCGACGGTGGTCGAATATCGCGGGGATTTCGGTACCTTTCTGCTGGCAGGTGCGGTGCATATCCTCTACCGGCTGAATTCGGATTCTTATCAGGTTGAGCGCTGGACCGCTTTTGGCGACAGGATTCACGAAATCACTTTTTTGGGAAAAGACCTGTATATACCGCTATTGCGCCATTCCCGCATATTGATCCTTGACGGAAAAACCCTTCAGGTCACCCGTGATGAGACGCTGGATCTTTGTGAACGACTTACAACTGTTCTGCCCTTGTCTGAAGGAGGTCTTGCTGCTCTTTGCGAAAATGAGCTTCTGGTCCGAAGAAAGTCGGGTGACCCCTTTCACCACCGGTATAGTGATGATTCTCCGAGAACAATGGTCGGACCGGTTTTGTCGAATTTTCTCCTGATCTTTTACCCGGATGCACAGGAGATGATTGTGAAGGATATCCGGACACTCAAGTCTGTTCAGAAGGTCTCGATGCATGGCCGTCCGATGTGGTCCCGGCTCAACCACGATGGTACCGGGGTTTTTGTGATCTCTTCGAATCCGTCGTCCGGAGTCGTCAGTTTCGAGCGCTTCGCACTTTCTCCGGTGTATGCGCCGTTTGCTCCTGACGCGAAAAAAACGCTTTCCTCTCCACCCAAGTCTTTCGCTCCGGCAAAAGGGCCAGGTCTTGTTCCGGGAAGAAAAGCTCCTCTTCTTCCTTCCATCAAGACGGCTCCTCTTTCGGCGAGCCCGAAAAAGGGGGATCCCGGTGCCGTCTCACACCAATAGTTCTGGAGGTCAAACGATGAATGATAGCTTGTCTGGAAATCAGATGCTGAAAGGGCGCCATATTCTGGTAACAGGAATTGCAAATCGATGGTCCATTGCCTGGGCTGTTGCTGAGGCCATTCTTCGTGAGGGGGGGCAAATAACCCTGACCTACCAGGGAGAGACTCAACTCGGAAATATCCGCAAGATCCTCTCGGATATCCCCGATGGCGACAAAGTTCTGGTTGAACCCCTTGATGTCTGTGATGAGGGACAATTGAGCTCTCTTTGCTCGACACTTGAAAAGTCAGGCATTTTTCTTGATGGGGTGGTCCATAGCATTGCGTTTGCCTTAAGGGAAGAGCTCGATGGCCACTTTGTCGATACCAGTCGCAAGGGGTACCTTCTTGCCCAGGAAATCAGCGCGTTTTCTCTTGTGGCTCTCTCGAAAGCACTTCTTCCCAGGATGAATGATGGCGGATCCATCATTGCAATGACCTATCTTGGGTCGGAGCGTGTTGTTCCTCACTACAATGTCATGGGGGTCGCGAAGGCAGCCCTGGAATCTGCAGTCCGCTATCTGGCGTATGATCTTGGGGGTCGAAAAATCCGGGTCAATTCGTTGTCGGCTGGTCCGGTCAAGACGGCTTCAGGTCGTGCAATCAAGGGGTTTGGTGATATGGTGAAGACGGTTTCCGAGCAATCGGCGATAAAAGATCAATTGACCGTCTCCGAAGTTGCGGATGTTGCTGTTTCTCTCTTGTCTCCCTACTTCAGGGGAGTGACAGGGGAGCTTGTTCATGTCGACATGGGCTACCACGCTCTGGGGATGGTTTTGCCCGGATCGGGTGCGGTTTAACGAGAGTCTTTTCGCGCAAACTTCTTCCACTTTTTCGAACCCTTCATTTCAAGAAATAATGGGGGGTTCGCTCTTTTCTTCGTTCAGAGCTTGTTCTGCTCAAATGCTTAATCTTTAATATTTTGCATGTTTTTAATGATTTATGCTGTTTGATTATGCAATTTGAGGGGAGTACCCTGACCCCTGGACGTGAATTGCATCAAAAAAAGAACCTTTCTGCAGGAGGGAATCATGTCGGAGCCAGTTGTTTTTCGAATGGGGATCCCGGTTGTGGATCATTCGGGAAAACAGGTCGGAACATTGGAGCAGCTTGTTTTTCACGAAACCCAAAAAAAAATTGATGAGCTTGTTGTCCGCGAGCTTTCCGGCCTGCGCCGCCTGCCAATGGACCTTGTTTCGCAGGTTTCCCCCTCATCGATTCATCTCAAGAAAAAAATGGATTCGGGTGGACTTTCCCAATGGCCCATATTTCACCCTGAAGATTATGAAGAGGTTCCTTCCTGGTTTTTTCCGCCCGGCGCGCATATTGAAGTTGGCGCCCTTGTTACACTGAAGCCATGCGATGTTCGGGAAATGGGTGAAGAGCATGCCATGAGCCGAAGGGACTTTATGGCGAGGTCGACGCTTGTGGTCGCATCAATGATCGGTGTCAGCCTTGTTGTTCCCATCGGAGGCTATATCCTGACCGCAACCCAGACGAAAGTGTCCGATCACTGGGTTGATCTTGGGATCATGCTGGACAGTCTCCCTCTTGATACTCCGGTTGCGCATAATTTCTTTGGAATGTCGGTGAGCGGATGGATGAAGGTTCCGGTCTCAAGAACCGTATGGCTGATCCATCATTCAAATCCGGACGCTCCGGATTCAAAACCGGAAGACCAGATCAAGGGGCTGGACTCTCCGCTTGAGGCCAAAAATTCGGACCCGAGGCTCACAGTCCTTTCTCCCGTCTGTCCCCATCTTGGCTGTGCTCCTCAATGGACGCCCGAACGAAAAGAGTTCATATGCCCATGTCATCATTCCATCTATCAAATCAATGGAAACCGTGTCTCCGGTCCCGCGCCAAGGCCGATGGACTCCCTGCCAGTCAGGGTTTCCAAGGATGGGGCGATATCGATTGTCTATGAGCAGTTTGTTGTCGGGATCCCTCAAAAGGTCAGGCTGTCCTGAGGTCGATTCCCTGACTGGTTGGCTGGAAATTCTTTAAACATTTGGAGGGCTCTCTCATGCATTCTTCACGCCCGAATCGTCTGGTGGAATATCTTGATGAACGGATCAGAGTAAGGTCCCTGATGCAGTTTCTCCTTGCAGAGCCAATGCCGGGCGGTGCAAGGTGGGCTTATATTTTTGGGAGCATGGTCCTTTTTTCGCTGATTATCCAGTTCGTGACAGGTGTCATGCTGGCTTTTGACTACGGCGGGACACCCGACCATGCATGGGACAGTGTCAATTACATCGATCACCTCAAATATGGGGAGCTTCCTGTCGGGCGCTTGATCCGGGGCTTCCATTACTGGGGTGCTTCGGTTATGGTTATTCTGGTGGGACTCCATCTTCTTCAGGTTTTCATATGGGGGGCCTACAAGCGGCCGCGGGAGGTCATGTGGCTGGTTGGTGTCGTATTGCTGGCATTGACGATGGTCGCTGCCTTTACCGGCTATCTTCTCCCGTGGGATGAAAGAGCCTATTGGGGAACGATCGTGGGAACAAACATGATGGGGATCATCCCGGTTGTTGGTCCTGTGATCAAAAGTGCAATCAGGGGAGGCACAGGGTTGGGGGCTTTGACCCTTTCCCACTTCTTTGCCATTCACACCATGGTTCTTCCGTCCTTGTTTATCGGATTCTTTACCTTGCACATGGTTATTTTTCGCCGGGTCGGACCTGCGGGACCCTTTAGGGGGACTCCGTCCGAGCTTGAAAACAAGAAAGAGTTTTTTTATCCGAGACAGGTTTTGATGGACTCTCTCGGGATGCTGTTTATCTTTATCCTGGTGGCAACGCTTGCCATCCTTTTTCCACCAGGTCTTGAGGCGATGGCGAATCCGGCAAACTCAACCTACTCTCCAACCCCCGCCTGGTACTTTGACTGGGTTTTCCAGCTGTTGAAGATGATCCGCCCGGAGATTGCCGGGGTTCTCGGGATACCTCTTATCGTCGGTATCCTGCTTGTGCTCTGGCCGTTTTTTGATAAAAGTCCTGAACGCTCTCCCTACAAGCGTCCCGTGGTTGTTTCGACGATTCTTTTGAGTCTTGCCCTGATCATTGTCCTTTCCCTGGAGGCTGAAGCCGGGTACAAGCCAATGGTATCCCTTGACAGAAGCGCCATGGCCCGTGGAAAAATTGTCTTTGATCACAGTGGATGCATGGGGTGCCATATGCTTAACGGAAAGGGTGGCAAGATAGGTCCTGACCTCTCCGAAGAGGGACTCGCTGGTCACTCGGAGCATTGGCTTCAGGTACAGTTTCTGAACTCGGGGGCCCACTTCCCGAATTCCCCGATGCCGAAGTTTACATTTTTGAAGCCGGATCAGCTTCACGATCTCGCCCAGTATGTCTCGTCTCTTGGAAGGGCAGGGTGGCCTGACCCTACTGCGCCGAGCCGTTGAGTGTCCGAATAATGTCGCTTGCCCTCTGTCTTTCAGGCATGCCTGAAAAATAAAGCCTGTTATTGATAAGGGTGGATGGAACCGTCTGGATCTGGTGCTCTTCCCGAAGAAGGGCACCTTCTGGTGATTCAATATCAACTTCTGTATATTCGATATCCTGTTCGTCTGCCAGTTTTTCCCAGAAACGTTTGACGGGGGGGCAGGTGGGGCACCATGTGGCGGTAAGAAGCGTTACTTTAACCATCGTTCCTCCAGATTCAGTATTGTGTTGTTGTGTCTGTCCGGATAGTGTAGTGGAAGCTTCTGTCTCTATTCCACCAGGGGAGGTTTTTATGATTGTGCGTTTGCTTCTGGGCGCGCTCGGAGGGGCTTTGTTTGGCCTGTTGATCTCAAGGGTCAATCGAAAGGGGTTTTGCTCCGGTACTGTCTGCCGGATGAATGGAGACCCCAAGGTTTCTATCCCATGGTATGCGCTGATCGGAGCCTTCCTGGGAGCAACATTCAGAGGAGTGTAAATGAGCGTAAATGCTTTTCCCGTCCCTGTTGGTCCATATCAGATTGCAAGACGCCATGGAAATCTTCTTTTTTTGTCGGGACAGATTCCTCTTGACCCGGATTCGGGAAATCTCGTTGAGGGTGGGATCTCGATCCAGACAGAGCGGGTGATTCTCAATATCGCGGGAGTTCTGAAGTCTTATGGTCTTGACTGGAAATCGGTTTTGAAAGTTACCGTTTTTCTGACGGATCTCAACGATTTCCCTGAAATGAATGCCGTTTACTCGCGATTGATCGGGGAACCTTATCCAGCTCGTTCGACAATTGGTGTTGCTGGCTTGCCAAAATCGTCAAGGATCGAGATTGAGGCGATTGCTGCGGTATAGGTGGAGTTTTCCTGAAGCGTCCCTGACAGGACGGGCATACAGTGTTCGATAATAGCGGGATTGGATGAAGGAGGAGCGGAAAGAGTGCTCCTCCAATATCTTTACTGACAGAAACGGAAGGGCTAAAGGGCTTTTTGGACTTTTCCGCTTCTAATGCAACGGGTGCAGACCTGCAAGCGTTTTGCCGCTCCGTTGATCATCGCCCTGACAGGCTGTAAGTTGGGGCGAAATGCCCTTTTGCTGACCCTGTGGGAGTGGCTGATCTGGTTGCCCATTACCTTTGTCTTGCCACATACTGCACATTCTTTGGCCACGGTTCTTACCTTTCTTTAAACAGGATCCATCCACAAAACCTCTTCATTCTAGAGAGAAAAAGAACCAAAATCAAGTCACTCTCCCTGTTCTTTTTCTCTTCTGCCTTCGGATTGTTGTCTTCGCACTGCCCTCTTTTCAGAAGGTCATCCTGTTGATGAGCGCGATACGTTTTCATTGGTATTCTTGATATTTTCCATCGGTGTATTAGAATAGCTGGTAATTTTTCCGGGTTTTGGAAAATATCAACGTTTTTTTGTCTTTTCTTCTATCGGACAGTATCGTGTGGTGGCTGTTGCTGTCTGTCCGGCTTTTCCTTCAACCTAAGGAGTATTCCTGACGTGGGAGATCCAACGCATAAAAAACCTTCTGAACTGGCCGCAGAGACTCTTCGTCATCTCAGCCGGGAAGGATTGCCACCCACCC
This sequence comes from Nitrospirota bacterium, assembly GCA_021844645.1. The sequence continues at coordinate 18,559 of JAKBTA010000003.1, read as the reverse complement.
CATGGAACTATGCTGAAGCCTATTTTCGGATGGAGGTTCCTCCCGGAAAAGAGACTTTGTGCGACCTTCTTGAAGTTTCTTCCATTTTTGCCCAGATGGAAGAGGACTCCTGGACTCTGCGGCAGCTTGAAGCCCTTGGCAGGCTTCTGCCCCAATTTCATCTTTTGTCCGAAAGGGAGACGGGGAGGGAGGTTCATTTTATCCTGAAAGACATCCTGACCCGGAACCGGAACTTTCTGAAAGAAGTTCTTGAAGACAAAAAGCAGTTTCAGAGAACGGTTCTCTTTTTAAATCAGATGATCTCCCAAGTTTCGGGAACACTGGAAAAAGCGTCTTTCAAACTTGAACGAAACGTTGAAATCCTCAATCAGTCAAAGTCGCTTGAAGAGGCAAAGACAGTGTTTCAGAAAATCACTGAGGAGTCCCGGGATCTTCTTTCCACAATCAAAAAAATGGGCAACGACATCCTGACGGCAAACAAGCAGTTGATGGCCTCCTCGATTGAAGCCAATCTCGATCCCCTCACAGGAATCCTGAATCGGCGCGGGCTTCAGCGAAAGCAGGGAAGCTTTGTCGGAAAAAGGATTGTTTTTATGGTATTCGACGCAGATCACTTCAAGGCGCTCAACGATCAGCATGGTCATGCGGCCGGCGATCTTTTTCTCAGACAGCTGGTGCTTTTTGTTGCAAGACAGCTCGAAGAGATGATTTTTTCTTTTTGCCGCTGGGGCGGGGATGAGTTTCTTGTGGTTTTTGAAGGGGAGGCATTGGAAACGATCGTTGAGAAGGCTGAAAGAATTCAGAAGGAGTTGCCAACTGGAGTCGATTCGCCCAGAATTTTTCTTCCAGGGAGTCAAAAGAATCATGTAACCCTCAGTATCGGTCTTTCTGGTGGAGACTATGGCGCACTTTCCGATTTCGAGCGGTTTTTTTCGTTGGCGGACAAGGCTCTGTATCAGGCAAAGCAGGATGGCCGAAATCTTGTTCGAGCGATCCATCTTGATGATCATCCCGGACAGTAAAGAACGGAGCGATGACCGGATGTTCTTGAGTCGATACTTTTTTTCTCCTCTTTCCTGTGCTCCGGATCCATCGGTCGGGGATTACTGGTGTTGACCCCTGCAACCCCCGTTTCATCCCTTCCTGATGTGGGCCCCCGGCGTGGAGAAAGACTTTCAAAGCTTGGTATACGGACGGTTCTGGACCTTCTCTATACCCTTCCGTTTCGCTACGAAGACCGAAGAGGTGTTCCTTCGGTTTCAAACCTGAAAGAGGGAGAGTCCCAGGGATTCCTGGCAACGGTGAGCTCCATCAGAAAAAAGGAGATACGGAAGCTCAAGGTGCCCATCATTGAGGCAGTCCTTTCGGATGGGTCCGGTTCAGTCAAGGCGGTCTGGTTTGGACAGGAGTACATTCTTAAAGCTCTATCCGAAGGATCTCACGCTTTCTTTTTTGGTCGAATCGAATATTCGGAGTTTGACCGGGCGATTGTTGTCAAAAGTCCTGTTTTTGAAAAGGTTGATCCAGGGAAAAAAGGTCGAAAAAGTTTTCATGTCAACAGGATCGTGCCCGTTTATCGGGAGTCCTTGGGTTTGACCTCCTCTTTCTTTCGGAAACTCCTTGGGGAAACACTTCTCTCGTTGTGGGGAAGTGACTTTGACCCTTTGCCGGAAAGCATTCGGCAAAAGTATGGATTTAATTCCTGGATCAAAATGATTGTAGGCCTTCATTTTCCGGGAGAGATTCCTGCTGGTGGTTCGGTCGAGTCCTTTCTCGAGCCCTCTTACCTGCCAAGAAAACGTCTCATCTATGAAGAATTTTTTTTACTGGAATTTTTGATGTTTCAGAAGAGAGCCGATATTCAAACGCAGGGCAGATCCGGTCGGTACCAGATCTCTCCGGAAGATTTCTCTGTTTTTTCCTCCCTCTTGCCTTTTGAATTGACCAATGCCCAGAAACGGGTCATGGCAGAAGTTACGTGTGACCTCGAGAAAGATTATCCGATGAATCGTCTTCTTCTGGGTGACGTTGGTTCCGGAAAGACGGCTATTGCAGCCTGGGCTCTCTACCTGGCGGTCAAGTCAGGTTTTCAGTGTGCATTGATGGCCCCGACCGAAATTCTGGCAAAGCAACATGAAAAGACATTGACCCGATTTTTTTCCCCCATGGGTTTGACTCCCGCTCTTTTAACCAATAGTGTCAAGGGGAGTGATCGCAAAAGAATCGTTTCATGTGTCCATTCCGGGGAAATCTCCATGATCATCGGGACTCAGGCACTGATACAGGATAGCCTCAACTTCTCTTGTCTCGGTCTGGTGGTCATTGATGAGCAACATCGTTTTGGTGTGGATCAAAGGCGGACTTTAGCCGGGAAAGGAGCACAGCCGGATACCCTTTTGATGACGGCAACACCGATTCCCCGATCTCTTGCCCTGTCTTATTACGGTGATATGGACCTCTCGGTTCTCGACGAAAAGCCACCGGGAAGACTTGCTGTCAAGACGTCGATCGCCTCTCCGACCATCGACTTCTGGGACGGAACCGTCCGTCCCTTTCTTGAGAGGAGAGAGCAGGTGTTTGTTGTGTGTCCCCTGATCGAGGAATCCGAGGCGATCGATGCAAAGGATGCAACCACACGCTGGGAATTTCTGTCGTCCCACTTTTCCTCTGTCGAGGTGGCTCTCCTCACGGGGCGGACCCCTGCCGAGCGCCGAGAGGAAATCATGGCCCGCTTTCGCTCGGGAGATATCCTCATGCTGGTTTCCACAACGGTTATCGAGGTGGGTGTCGATATTCCGAATGCTGCGGTGATGGTTGTTGAAAGTCCGGAGCGTTTTGGTCTTGCACAGTTGCACCAGCTTCGGGGGAGGGTTGGCCGTGGGGCGGTGCCCGGCTTCTTTTATCTTTTGCCTGGAGAGTCTGCCAGTGAGGAGGCCATTGCCAGACTTCGGATTCTTGAAGAATCGGACGATGGTTTTTTTGTGGCAGAAGAGGATCTTCGATCGAGAGGCCCGGGAGAATTCCTGGGCACTCGCCAGTCCGGAGCACCGGCTTTTATCTGTGCAGATCTTCTGAGAGATTTTGATGTGCTGAAATCCGTTCGTCTTGATGTCAATGAATTTTTTTCAGCGAGTGAGCGTCAGGCAATGGATCATCAGCGGTGGGTTTGGGAATGGACAACGGTTACAGACTTTATTCGATCGCGTTATACAGGAGTTGAGGAATGGATCGGAATTCGGTGAGAATGGGTTCCCCGACCTCTTCCAGAAAGGAAGACTTTCTGCGGGGATTGGGGCTTTCCAGACGATGGAGCCAGATCGGGTTGTTTCAGATTTTCCATTTTCCGGAAATTCTTCGTACAGCAATTGCCATCAGACAAAATGAAAAGAGTCTCGATGCGGCAATTCATGAACTCGGTGACTTTGTCCATCAGCGAAAAGATCTTGCGTTTCTTGATGAGGGAGAGATGGTTGAGTGGGATCTCCTGAGGGGGCGCGTTTTACGATTTATGGAAGAGCGAAGCCGGCTGCTCAGGATTGGAGGGAGAAGCGATTTGAGCAAGACTAAAAAATCCTTGGAGGAAGTTTCTTCAGCTATCGGAAATCAATCAGGAGGGGCAAAGGAGTGAGCGCACCCGTTCGTCGTGTCTGTCTGGTTGATGTCGGAACCAATTCAGTAAGAATGATTGTTGCAGATGTTTCCAGTCAACGCATTTCCAGTGTGATCCTTACGGATGGAAAAATTACCCGACTTGGGGAGGGGCTTCATGAAACAGGTGTTATCGGGGAGGCTCCCCTTGCGCGAACCGTTGATCTGATCGGCAAGTTTGTGACGACGGCAGCCTCTTTCCGTCCCGACATCATTCGTCTGATCGGGACATCAGCCGTTCGGCAGGCCAGAAATCAGGCCGATGTCTTGAAAAGGGTGCTTGATGCGACGGGGATTCCTCTCGAAGTGATCGGAGGTGAAACAGAAGCTGTCTGGACTTACCACGGCGCATTGGGAAATCTCTTCGATCTGACCCCACCCTATCTGGTCATCGATATTGGAGGAGGTTCGACGGAACTCATTTATGGGGAGACTCTTACTGAAAGTCTCAGGGCTTATTCCGTGGAGGTTGGTGTTGTAACCCTCTCCGAGCGGATGATCCGTTCTGATCCGCCACAAGAGCAGGAGCTGGCCAATGCCAGGGCAGAAGTTAGAAAAGCCTTTGACGGGGTGATCTCAAAACTTCTTCCATTTCTGACATCAAGTGTGACCTGTGTCGGTACCGCCGGAACGGTCACAACGCTGATGGCTTTTTCCATGGGGATGCGTTTGTATGATCCCCGTAAAATTCATGGCCACGGTCTTCAGAGAGCCCGTGTGTGCGAACTTGTCTCCCGTCTCTCACGCCTCTCCCTTGCCGAAAGGCTGAAGCTGCCTGGAATAGAAAAAGGCAGGGAAGATCTTATTCTCGCAGGTGGAATCATCCTTGATGTTCTGATGGAGCAACTGAATCTCGCGGGCTTGATCGTTTCAGACTCAGGGTTGAGGGAAGGCGCACTTTTAAAGACTGCAGGTCTGTTAAATTGACATCTTCCCGCCGCTAAACGATGGAAAGCCCCTCCTGTTCCTTTTGCCACGCTTTCGTCTTGAGATCGAAGGCCCAGTTGTCGACGAAGCGGCAATATCCGAACTGTCTGGAAAGAAACCCGACCCGTTTTTCATCCGGCTCCAGCCGGTACCGATAGGCTCTTAGCATGCTTACAGAATAATCTATTTCTTTAAAAATAAAGGAGCAAGCATTCATCCCCCTCTTGGCAAAGAACATCACCCGAGAGGGGCATTCTGCCTTGAATGCTGGTAATACCCGGAGTATCCGGGAAACGTTTTGACAGGGAGCCCGGTGCTGGCTTGTCCTTTTGTTTTGTCGCCTGTTTTCGGGAGGTTGCCGGCAGGAGGCGGTCGCTCCATTACCCTCCAGGTTGACCGGTTCCGTCCGGGGCATTTTTTGATAATTCCATTGTTAATGTTGCGGCCTTGACGCGCGTGTTTACCCCGAGCTTTGAATAGATATTGCCTAGGTGGAACTTGACGGTGCGCTCGGAAATTCCCAGAGTCCCGGCGATTTCCCAATTGCTTTTGCCTTCAATCATCCGCTTGAGGACCTCCTTTTCCCTCAGGGTCAGATTTGAAGTTTGCCCCTCCTCGTTTGTCCCTCCTTTCTCCAAGACGGGATTCAACTGACATGAGCTGACAGGACAACCGCTTCCTGTTCCCTGTCAGGGTGAAATGCTAGCATGGGCGAAAGTGCGAAAAATACTGTCCAAACGGGCAGGATAGGCGTTGTGGGGTGAGATGGGGGAGAGAAGTGCATTGGCCGGATCGGAATCTGCCGACGGGGCGCAGTCTCAAGGCCGGGAGGTCTTGGACAAATGCTGCGGTTCCCGTTTTCGGGTGTTCTATGGAGCTGTGATCAATCGCTCCTTCATCGATGCTGGATTTTTTCCTGAAGAAGCCTCTGGTAGTCAGGAAAGAGAGAGATGTTTTCCTGGGACCGTTCCATGCCTTCTTTCAGGCACTCAATTCCTTCCTGCCATTGATCCTGTCCAAGGTAGAACTCCGTCATGACTCTGAAAAATCCCGCTTTGGGGCCGTGATGGGTGATAAATCGTTCTCTTAGGGCCAGAATCTCTGAGAGAGGGGCCCCTTTCTTCTTGTGAAGCCTTCCAAGGGTATAAAACAGGGTGACCGGCTCCCTTGAATGGTGATAGACCTTGTTTGCCGACTCGATGGCCTGTGGAATATTTCCATTCATTTCATAGCAGAGCGACAGGATCCAGAAGAGCACCTCGCTCAAGGGATCAATGGTGACGACCTTTTCCAGCAGGGGGATGGCTTCGGATGTTTTTCCCCGAAAGTAGGTCGCCAATGCCTTGATGGCGATGGACTCTGCATCGTCACCGGAAGATCCGCTCTTTTTGAGAAGCGAATTGAGAAATTGTTCTGACCGGTACCTGGACGGGACCCTTTTGGGAAAAAAAAGATCCATCCATGCGAGAACTTCCATGAAAACAAATGGATCTCCTCCCTTTTTTTCGATCAGCCGAAGGATTTCCTCTCCTGTTTCAGGTGTCGGTCTAAGCTCGAATCCCCGGGTATAGGCTTCAATGGCCTGTTCCCATCTTTTTTTCTGGAGATAAAGATCGCCAAGGTTACGATAGGACGGTGCATGCTGGTGCTGGTGAATGATGCTGCTTGCGCGGTCGAGTTCGCCCATGTCGAGAATGATCTGTCCCATGAGGAGGGAGTGGTCTGGGTCTTCCGGATCAAGCTCTACGGCCCTTCCGATGGACTCAAGTGCCGCCAGTGGCTTGCCGTTGAGCTTGTGAGCCATGGCCATTGTATGGCGCAGAGAGGCTGAATCCCCTTCAAGATCGAGAACGCGCCTGAATGAATCAATTGCCTGGGCATATTCATTGTTGTTCATCAGCACGCGCCCCATCTCGCGGAGGAGAACCGGAGATTTATGAAAGATCTTTTCGAGTGCGCGAATCTCTTTTAACGCTTTTCTTTTCTGGTCGGCAGTCTCCAAAGCCCGGACGTAGAGAATCCGGCTGTCGATATCAGAGGGGTTCCGGTCGGCGATGGATCGGTATCGGGAGATGAGCTCCGGGTAATGCTCAACGAGGCCAAGCCTTGTGACGAGAGATCCCCAGGCCATGATCGCTTCAACAGGAGGGGAGTCTTGATCGACAAGAGCGTTAAGCCGGTCGAGTGCAAGCCACCACTTTCCCAAAAGGGCAGAGACAATGGCTGCTTCGAGGAGGATCGAATAGTTGGAGGGAAAGAGCTCGAGACCTTTCTCCAGAATCCAGTGAGATTTTGGAATGTCACCGGCGTTCATCTTGAGAGAGGCAAGGTAAAGAAAGGACTCGGGACAGGTGGAATGAGCCGGTTCAAAGGAGCTCCAGTAAAGATCTTCTGCCTCGCTGCTGCATCCGGAGAGTTCGAGTATTTTGCCTTTTTCAGCCTTGAGCCTGGATGATTCCGGATTTTTCAGAAGCGCTTCGTCGATCAGGAGGCGAGCACCATCCAGGTCACCCCTCTCGATCATTTCACCGACATGATGAACCAAAATATTGGTTTGTCTCATTACGTCCTGATTCTTTCCGGATGCTTCCTGGATCATTTTTTGGTCTCTCTCCCAGCCCGATATTCCGACAAAGGCGTTTCGATGAAAATGAACAGTGTGTCCGGCGATTCTATCAAATATGACCGCCTTGCTCCATCCTCAATTTTTCCGGGAGATTCTTTTCCTGTGCTGGTAAGGAGGTTTTTGGGGAAATCTTTTTGGGGGAGCGCTTGATCCAGGCCCTGTCGACTCTGCCTTGAGGCATGGTTGGATTTCGAAGCCCTTGGCGTTTGCTCGATTTTTGGCGTTGCCTACAGGTTTTACAGCATCGAGGCGGTCCTGGATGATACCATATTGGGAAGGTAGAGGATCGGAACCTTAAAGCCTTGGGGTCTCGGGGGAGGGAGCCAGGAACCCCAATGCTTTAGCCGTGGTGAGCCGTCACAAAGACTGGTATTTTGTTGCGTGCTTTCCATTATTATCAGAAAACAGGGCACCTTTTGTGGAGAAAAGAATGGACCGGCTCCGGGATGCAAGGGAAGACTTTATTGCCAGAAATCTGTCCGCTGTTTCCCGTCTGATCTTCCAGGTGATCCCAGCTCCTCCAGAAGGAAAGGCCTTTTTGGTTGGAGGTGTCGTGCGGGATATCGTTTGTCTTGGATATGGTCCTCCCGATCTTCGTGACATTGACCTCTGTCTTGAAGGGGATGTGTCGGGATGGAGTGGCTTGATCAGGGCCCGATGCCATGTCGATCCTGTTTTCGAGACAAGATTCAAGACAGCAAGGTTCTGGATGAAATCAGGCGATCGCCCTGTGCATTGGGACATTGCCATGGCAAGAAGCGAATTTTATCAACATCCCGGATCGCTCCCCATCGTTGCACCAGCTTCCTGTTTAAAAGATCTGGGGCGACGGGACTTCTCCATCAATGCCATGGCATGGCCGCTTGACGGTGCAGGGTGTCTTCATGGGAGCCTGATTGATCCGTTCGGGGGGAGATCCGATATCAGCTCGGGGCTTCTGCGTGTTCTTCACGCACGCTCTTTTCAGGATGACCCAACCAGGATTTTTCGGGGGATTCGGCTTCTTTCCCGACTTTCTTTTGCCTGGGAGACCAAAACGCAGGCTCTTCTTGATGAAGCTGTCTCAGAAAAAAACATCCTTTTCCTCTCCGGTGCGCGCATCCGCAAAGAATTTCTCCGGGGTTTTCTTGAGAAGGATCCTGTCGATGTGCTAAGGCGCATCTATCTGTCGGGGTTGATGGACTCCCTCCTTCCGGGATCTGTCTGGAGCGAGTCTCTTGAGGCTTCTCTCTGCGAGACTGTTTCGGTGGTCAGGGCTTTTTCTGACGGTGAACCATTTGCACCTGTTGCATCAAGCTGGAATTTCGTCAGGGAGTGGTGTCCGGGGGAGATCTTCTTCTATCTGGTTATGTTGCAGAAACTGCGCTCGGAAGAGATTGATCGTGCGATGAACATATTGGGGCTTGTTGGAAAATTTGGATCGGTTATAAGGGAAATCATCCTGAATCCGATCGAAGACTCCTCGGGATGGGGAAATCCGAAAAACCTCCTGCGACATCTTTATCGATACCTTCTCGATGCAGGATCACGCCATGATCTTGTCGATTCCCCCGGTCGGATCGATGATCGGATGAACTTTCTCTCATCACTGTCCCTGTTTTCCGGAAAGGAGGCGGTGACGCCCTTTCTGAGAGGGGCCGACTTGATCCAGCTGGGGATTCCCCCGGGCAGGCGGGTGGGAGAGATTCTCCGGTCTCTGGGTGAGAAAGCCAGGGAAGGGAGGATTACTTCCCGTAAGGAGGCAATCGATTGGGTGAGGACGGAAATACTCAGGATGCCAGCACCCACCACGAAACACGAGAGCCCGTCGTAGTGGTGGGTGCGCTTCAGGAATGAATCTCTCTCCTGAAGGAGAGGTGTCACCTGATGGTATGCTGGATGATTTTATTCAGGGATCCGTAACTGGCATCTCCTGGAATAACTTTTGCAATCACGCCTTTTTGATTGATGATCGCAACCCATGGCTCGCCGTGGACGCGCCAGTCATGGACTGTCTGCTGCTCCGAGTCTTCATAGTCGTCAATGTGGATGAAGGCCATCCGGCTTCGGTAAAGGTCCATTAAACCGCCTATGAGCCGGGCTTCATGGACACATGGCGTGCAGTGTACAGGAGCTCCGAAGAAAATCAGAAACGGACGATGGTGGAAAAGAGCATGGCTTACGCTTTCCCGGTGCAGGTGATCCGGAACGTTCATCGTGCAAAGATCCGTGTACCTCTCACCGATCCTGAGTACGGGATTGTGGCTGATGGGGGCCATTGTTCCCTCCTTGGGAAAGGAAAGAAACCAGTTGCACCCTCCGATCAAGAGGAAAAAAACAAACAGGAAACTTACTTTTTTCATCAGGATCCATCCTTTTGCTGTTTGAACATCAGACTTGCCACTCCCAACCAGTCATCCTCACGCCGGCAGGAGCTTTTCCGGAGAGCCCCATCCCTTTTGGACGGACTCAATCTTTCTGATCTTCGCCTTCTCTGCTATAGTAGGCCACCAGAACAGTCAGATCAAATCCTGTCCTGTCAGAGGGAACCTCTATCGGGAGGCTGCGCTTATCTGTCCTGATGTGACTGTTTTTGATGACAAACCCCTTTCCGTGGAACCGGCATAGGGAAAACATATAATGAAGCTGCCCTTTCCTTTCGCATCTTCCGACCGCCTTCTTCGGGATGATTTCGAAACGGCACTGGAGGCCAATGTTTCTTTCAACGTTTGCGATCAAAAGACCTGTTACAACCCTCATTATCTTTATCGCACTGATTGCCTCGGGAGTGTTCTCCTACCTCTCCCTTGGAAGAAATCTTTTTCCCAGGGTCTCCTTTCCAATTCTTTCCGTGACCTATCTTGTTCCGGGTGTTTCATCCAAGGTTCTTGAAAAAACGGTGGTTCCGCCGGTCGAGGAAGCCCTCTCGAGCCTTCCCGGGCTCAAGCATCTTCATGTGGTCAGTGTTCCCGGTGTGGTTTCCCTGACGGCCATTTTTTCTGAGCATACCGATCCGAGGCTCATCTATCCCAGGCTTCAGGAAAAGGTCGAGGGGGTTGCTCCCAGTCTGCCTTCAGGTACGCCACCACCGATCATATCTGTTGTAAACCCAACTTCATTGCCTCTTTTATGGGTCATTCTCCCTATCCCCGATTCAATGGATACGCGCGTGGTCTCGGACTGGGCGATGGCAAATCTGGTCTCCCCCATCAGAAAACTTTCGGGAGTAGGGGATGTCAAGCCGATTTTTCCGCCACGGGAAGTTGTTCATGTCAGGATGCACAGAAAGGATCTGAGAAAATACCTGATCCCTGTCACCTCTGTTCTTGAATCCCTGAAAAAGGTCGGGCTTTCCATTCCTGCCGGGACAATGACCTCCGGCAAGGAAGAAATAATGGTTGAGACGCTCGACTCGGAGTCGACGATCCCATCTCTTTCTGCTTTGCCTGTTCCGAAAGGCAATGGCGGAACCGTTCCCCTGGCAGACATTGCGACGATTTCTGTTGGACCAATCAGGGAGACTGAGGTCTTCAGGATAGATGGCGCACGTGCTATCGGAATAAGGGTTTTCAAGAAAAAGGGTGCGGACGGGCTCTTCCTTTCGGAGCAGATACAGAAGATTATTCATGAAACAAGAACGGTTTTTTCAGTTTCCGGCACCAAAGGGCAATCGATCGAATTGCACCCTGTTATTCGCATGGACCGATCGGAGATGGTTCGGAAAAACAACCGGGAGCTTCTCGAAACACTCCTTTTTGGTGGCAGCTTGACGGTTATTGTCATCTGGATTTTTCTGGGCAGCTTCAAGACAACGCTGATTGCATCGGTCTCGATCCCTTCATCTGTTATTGCAACATTTCTGATGATGAAGCTTAGCCACTTTTCCCTCAATAACATGACAATGCTTGGTTTGTCCCTGGTTGTCGGGATTCTTGTGGATGATGCAATCGTTGTGCTCGAGAATATCCATCGTCACCTGAAGATGGGAAAGCCTTTTGACCTGGCCGTTTCCGATGGGGTCGGAGAGATCGGGATGGCGGTTATGGCAACCACCTTTTCGATTGTCTCTGTTTTTGCCCCGGTTGCCTTTATGCATGGCATCATCGGAAAGTTTTTCTTTGAATTTGGTTTGACCGTTTCTTTTGCGGTTCTTGTTTCGATGCTGGTTTCCCTTTCCCTGATCCCTGTCCTGATGAAGATTGCCCCCGGAGCCGGGCTTAAACAGATTTCATCGAGATCCCTCGATAAAAAAATGGACTCCCTTCTTTCCGTGTACCGCTCTTTTTTGGCAAAGGCTCTTGATCATCCGTGGACTGTTGCCGGAGTGGGGGGAGCCTCGATCGCAGTCGCTGCCGTGATCTTTTATCTCCTGGGAGCAGATCTCGTTCCCAGGACAGATGATGGTGCCTATGTTGTCCGGATGACCGCCGGAGAATCATCCTCCATCGCATTTTCAAAAAAAACCTTTGAGGATGTTGCCTCAAAAATACGTCAGCAAAAAGGCATCGAGTCGGTTTTCTACCAGATCGGCAATTCCTATGGAGGTTCCACGAACAGAGGGTACTTCTACGTTCTCATGAAGCCCTTGTCCACGCGCAAAACATCAGAGGAGACCTCGATCGCTGATTTAAGAAGACTGCTTTTGTCCTATCCGGGAATTTCTTTTTCCATCGATCATCTCTCACCTCTTGGAGGAAGCGGCACGGATGTTCCGATCCAGATCATTCTCCAGGGCCCGGACCGGAAGACGCTTGATGATCTTGGCGTAAGTCTCCACCGGTACCTTGCCAAAACGGACGGTTTTGTCGATATCACGATCCGTGAAGGGGAGAGGCAAAAACTTCTGGCCGTTGTTCCCCAAAAAAATCTTCCGCCAGGGATTGGTGCGAGAGAATTGGGCGGGACGCTTCACCTCTATCTTTCCGGAGTTGATACCGGCTGGGCCAGGGTCCATGGCCAGTCCATCCCGGTCCATCTTTCAATGAGCCCTCCTGATCTGTCTTCTCCTTCGGACCTTGCCTCTCTGCCGGTCATGACTTCCACCGGAAGGGTCATCTTCCTGGGGGATGTTGCAAAGGTGGAGTCCGAAGTCCAGTTCAAAAGGCGTGTCAGAGATGACCGGATGCCATCGGTTACGCTTGAGTCCAACCTTGCTGGCAATTTTCCTCTCAAGACAGCTCTCGACAAGATCAATCAATGGAAAAAAGCCCATCTTTCAGGAGACTACCACCTTCGGTTCGGTGGTTCAGGCGATGTCATGAACAATGCGATCGGATCTTTCATGATGGCCATCGGCCTCGCAATTGTGGCTGTTTTCATGGTCCTTTCTTCCCAGTTCGAAAGTTTCATCCAGCCATTCATTATTACCCTGTCCATTCCTGTTTCCCTGTCCGGTGCGGCACTGGCTCTTTACCTGACAGGCAATTCACTGAACATCATGAGCGCGATGGGACTGATCATCCTCTTTGGACTTGTGGCAAAAAATGCAATACTGATGGTGGACTATACAAATACATTGAGAAAAAGAGGCTATTCCAGAAGGGATGCTCTTTTGTCGGCATGTCCCGTAAGGTTGAGACCCGTATTGATGACAACTGTCGCAATGGTTGCAGGAATGTCCCCCATGGCCCTTGGTTTTGGCTCGGGGGGGCCGCTTCGAGCCCCCATGGCCCTTGTTGTCATGGGGGGGCTTCTGTCTTCCATGTTGCTGACGTTGTTTGTCGTTCCGGTTGCATATGATTGTTTTGCCCGCTGGAATTTTTTCTCAAAAGATGAACTGAAGCCGTAAAATAATTTCGATTGCTTGATGAAGGAGATTTGGATGCGATTTCGTCTGGGAAATCTTAAATGGAGTTTTTTTTCTGTTGTTGTTTTGGCTGGAGCAGTTCTTCTATCTGGGTGCCAGACTGTGAAAAAGACGACAACCCTGACCTCCCTCGGGTTAACTCCGGATGCAGCACCGAACGGGGTTATCGTCAGGGTCATCAATCGCTTTTTCAATCCGAAGGTGATCCCTTACGAATTTCCTTATACGATTGTTCTCGATCCATCCCATCCCTTTGTTATTCACTGCGAACATAACCGTGTCGTGAAGGTGCCGGACCAGTACAAGTCTGTCGTGATCCGTTTCATCGGCAGGAGCAATGGCTATATTCAGGCGGTGGAGTTCAAGTGGGTCGACTGGGAAGGACATATTACCAGACGGTATTTCTTCCATCAGGACGTCGACAAGTTTCTGCATGTGCTTTCACCGGTGCCTGTTGATTCTGCAAAAGGTTTCGGAATGGGCAACTATCTGAACGGGTGTACGGATCCTCTTTTGATTGTGACTGTTGATGCCTATCCGGGAGTGGTCAATGAGTTCAACTTCCTCGGAGATTTCATCGAGAAAGTCCTTTATCCGCAAAACCCGCTGAAAGCGTTTTCTTTTGTCAGATTGTCAAAATAGAGACTGAATATTTCAGAAAGGAAGTTCATGGCGTCCGATGGAAGGTCAAAGCGTTTTTCTTATGAGGATATGACGGCACTCCTGGCAGAAAAAGGTTGTCGTCTGACGGAGCAGAGAAATATCATCCTGAAATCTCTCCTCTCGTTTCCTCTGACCTTCTCTCCGATGGATCTGGAAAAACGCCTGATGAAAACGGATCCTGCTTTGGGGCGTGCAACGATTTTCCGTGCAATTGATCTTTTCCTTGAAATGGGTATCCTTGAAAAAATTCATAGGGAGTCGGGGGATGATGTCTATCTTGTCGGCTCTGTCGGACATCACCATCATTTAATCTGTCGTGTCTGTGGTGAGATTCGGGATATCAATTTTTGCCCGTTTGAAGAGGGTATTCATGAGATCATGAGAAAAGAAGGGTATTCGGAGGGATATCACCGGATTGAGATCGAAGGGATTTGCGGGGTGTGCAAAAAGGTTTCTGAAAAAACGCAGGACGAGGCTGAGGGTGGGTTAAGGTCCCATGGCGGTAAAGTGAGGCAACTCCATTGAGCCAAGATAGAGGCCGAAGATCAGGAGTATGACAAGACCAACAATCATCAGAGCACTGTTTTTGAGGGGTTTCCTAGGGGTAGACATGGTGAGAATTCTATGGCGTTTTGTATTCGGAGTCAAGCGAAAATCCTCTGGAATGCTTTCAGGGATTCCTTTTTCTGCCGCTCTTTCTGTCTTGACGTTTTTTCTTGTTCTTGGTTGCTCAACAGAGGGCCCTGCTCCCATTTCCGTCTCAAAGGTTACTCCAACCACTCTCCGTTTTGACGGGGACCCCGTTCCCACACTGATCCCTACAACCAATCTGTACCTTTTTCTGAACTCTGACCGTCCCCTGTATTTTTCCGATGGTCAGTATTTTCAGTCCTACAAGGGCCACTGGTTTTCTTCAAACGGTCTGGAAGGGCCATGGATGCCTTGTGAGGTGATGGACCTGCCAGATCTCCTGAGAAGTGTTCCTCCTGAATACTATTATGACAACTTTCCATCACAGCTAAAGAAAGACCGATAGCCTGTCGATCAGACAAGCTTTCTGTCGTGAGCCAGGGAGGATAAATGCTTTTTCCTGCCTTAGCCGGACATCTTTTTTTGAGGCGTTTTTTTTCTGTGTCTGAAGCGAGCGTTCCCATCCCGTCGCCAAGAAGACTTCTCCGTTGTTTTCTGTTCATTCTGCTTCTATCGGGGTGCACCACTCTTCCGAACGGTCTGACTCACTCTGAAGTTCAGTCGCTGCTTCTTCATAAAAAATATAAGACACTGTTCCTGTTATCCAGAAAAAATGCCATGAAAGGAGATCCCGAGTCCGAATTCATTCAGGGCTATTTGAGTGAGTATGGGCTGGGAACGGCTGTTGATCCGAAAGAGGCCGTTTCCTGGTATAAAAAGGCTGCCTCCAAGGGGAACAGTGAAGCAATGAATAATCTGGGCATCATGTACAGCCATGGCCTTGGCGTCAATGAACGTGATCGGCGGGCGATTTATTGGTTTACCCGTTCAGCTCGTCTGAATAACCCTGCTGGATACAACAACCTGGCGCTCCTCATGGAGGAAATAGGTGGTCCCGGGGATAAAAAGCGTGCCGTCCGTTACTTTCTCCGCGCGGCAAAGGACGGGGATCCCGATGCGATGAATAATCTGGGTCTTGTCTATATGCGGGGCGATGGTACTGCTGTCGATCGGGAAAAGGCACGATTCTGGTTTCAAAAGGCGGCGGACCATGGGCTTTCCGAGGCTCGGAAAAATATCGATTTCTTGCGGTCGGGGGGCTCTGATTCCTATGACACAAAATCTGGCACGCCGGGTAGCTTCCCTCGAGGTTCAAGGCCTGTGGAAAGCTGGATTCGCAGGCTTGACGGGAATCATGCAGTCAAGCGTCACAAGGACTGGGTTGCTGTTGTCATTGGTGTCGACCGTTATCTTATCAACGGAGTGCCATCAGCAGAGTTTGCTGATAATGACGCAGAATCCGTTGCGGGTCTTCTGAAAAAGATGGGTTGGTCGACGGTTTTACTGGAAAATGAGCATGCCAGCTACTTTTCAATCAAAAACAGAATCCTCGTCTGGAAGGGGTATCCGCTTCGACGGTTTCTGATTTATTTTTCGGGCCATGGAACCCTGTCTCCATCGGGAACTCCCGGTCTTGCCCCTTCGGATATTCTTCCGTCGGGGGCGGGTGCGATCCCGTTGAAAACGCTGAAAGGCTGGATCAGCCAATCTGCGTCAAAGAAGAAGTATTTGATAATTGATGCCTGTTTTGCAGGCGGAAAGAGATTTTTCTTCCCGAAGGGGACTCGGCCATTGATAGCGGTTCGCGATCAGTCGCCGGAACCAGCGGATCTTCTTGAGATGGATGCCTCGGAAAGGCACCAGGAAAGCCACGTTGATCCTGCCAGTCGACATGGTCTGTTTACGGAGGTTTTTCTGGAGGGAGTCCGAAAGCATCTGCCCACTCCGAGATGGGGTGACGTCTCAAGGGAGCTGTTGTTCCAGTTGCCATTTGAGGCGAGATCGGAAGGGTTTGATCAAAACCCTTCCATCCGGCCGGATCATTCCCCCCTGCTGGCGGGATATATTGGCGGCCCTTAATAAATACGCGGGATCTACTTTAAAAAAGTGACGGACCCGATCGAGTTTCCTCCAGCGTCCTCTCCTCCGACAAGCATGACTCTTCCGTCAGGGAGAAGTGCCGCGCCGAGTTCTTTTCTTTTTGTAATGTCGGGACGGAGCCTGCTGTTCCAGCTGTTGCTTCCGGGATCATAGATGTCGAGTTTGTCGAGAACTCCGTTTCTGTTGAACCCGTCGGCCATAAGGACCTTCCCGTCTGGAAGGAGAATGGCTGTCGCATAGAGTCTGGGTGTCGGGGATGGCTGGATCTTCTTTCCCCAGACCCGGGATATTGGGTCATAGATGTTCCCTGTTCCGGAAATCCCATTCTGCCCTTCGAATCCTCCCATAAAAAGAACCTGCCCATTGCTCAGGAGAACACCAGTGCCGCCCATTCTGCTTTCGGGTGCTGAAGGGAGTGTTTTCCATTTCCCTGTCCGTATCGAATACTCTTCTGTTAAAGCAAGAAATCCTGAGTCGGATTGCCCTCCAATGACCAGAACATTTCCATTGGGCAATGAAACGGCAACCGCGCCCATTCTTGGAACGGGATCAGGCGCAATCCTGTTCCATTGTCCTGTTTTTGGTGAGTAGATAAAGGCTTCCTTGAGGATGCCCGTGCTGTTGAATCCACCAGAGAGGAAGATCCTGTTCCCGGGGAGTGGGGCTGCAGCGGTATAGGAAACCGGCAGCGGGTAATCCGGGATGGTTTTCTCCCACCGGTTGGTGAAGGGACTGAAGACCTCAACGGTTCCGACGATCCCCGGAGCGGCCTCTCCACCAATAGAAACGACCCGACCATCTGACAGGGTCACAAGCGCCCCTGAATCTCTTGGGACCGAAAGAGGTTGTCCTGATATTCTCTGGTTTCCGAGCGGAGGGGCGTAATGGGAGAACTCCCTGATGATTTTTTGTGCCAGTGTGCGAGCCTTGTTGGAGTTTGGAGCATCTGTCGTTTCAAGCAATCCCCTCGAAAGATAGGATGTTGCAAGGATTGCCGGAGACCATTGGCTGCAGAGCGGAATCTTCTTTCCCCAATTCAAACCGTCGGCCTCCCCGTCAGAGAGATCTTCCACAATGGCCCAGGCGATCAGCCCTGAGGTCACGCCACCGATGGAGATTTTTGAAATGGCCTGTCCGATCAGTTTTTCCTCGGTGTTTTCTTCCTCCCGGCTTTTGGCTGTTCTGAGTATTCCTGCGTACTGTTCCGTTGCGTGGAGATCTTTGAGGGAAGACAAAACCCCTATCTGGAGATTTTGGACCGGTTTTTTGAGGAAGGCTGACAGAAATGGCTTGTAGGGTTTGTTTTGACAGGTGGAAGGAGACTGTATTGGCAGGATGATTCTGGCAGGGAAGATGGATCGGGGTACCTGCAAGGAGAATCGACCATGTTCATCGATCCTGCCCCTGATTTCTCCCGGACGGCTTTTTTTGTTCCCAGTATCTGAAATGTGGCGAATGGTAACTGTTCCGGATCGTTCAAGAAGCGTTTGTCCTGATACGAGAACTGTGTCTTCCGAAAAGGCCGGTTGCTGGAAAAGGAATGTGGACAGTGATACACAGAAGAGAAGGGGGAGTCGATAAAAGCGGGCCATCAAATGTCTCCAGTAAGGTCTGTTCATCCATCAGAACGATTGGAAAACGATTCTGAAGATCTTTTATCAGTTTTTTTGAGCTAATTGAGATTGATTATTGAATTCGATTCTATCGTTCAGCGCTGGATTTTGTCAAATCGTTGAGCTTGGGTATCGGGTCACAATGATCTGTATTGACCCCCTTCAAGGATGATCCTGATTCGGTCTCCTGACTTGAGTCCCCATCTCTTTTGGGCGGATCCTTCCCGTTGAAAGATTTCAAGCCAGCCCGAGCTATTGATAAGGATTCCCACATCTCCAACGGGTACATCCTGATAAAATCGTACATAGGGTACAGGAATTGGTGCATCAGGTAGAGTGATCTCTTTCGGTGGATCACTGATGTGATATCCAAGGAGAATATTTCCAAAGTGATCAACATTCCAGATCCGGCACATTCCTGATGGAGTGGGGTCCGATGACCTTGCCAGCATTTCTGGAGACAGAATCTTGCCGCAAGCTGTTCCCTTTTTTGCCAGAACCTGTTCGATGAGAGCCTTCGCAAAGAGATCTCTCCCCTGGAATGTCGGAGATCTTTCTTCGGCAGGTTGAAATTCAAGATAAGGGATTCTTCTGAACGACAGGTTGGGGAACCACTCATTCATTAATGAGGGCAGTCCATTGTCAGGAAGAAAGATCCATCCGAAT
>JAKBTA010000031.1 GCA_021844645.1 Nitrospirota bacterium | reverse complement strand
GATCCATTCTAGGACGGGAGTCGGGCGGGGGCAAGGATCGGAGAAAATTGTGAGTGCAACCATATCCTGGCCCCAGAACATTCAAGGCAAAAAATAAGGTCCATAACATGCATTAAAACCTGATTTTCTTATGCTGGACTCAAAATGATCACTCATCAGGCTTCCTGTGGATCAGAGAGTCTTCTCAAATGTCCATAACTTTTACACGTGTCAAGATTTTTTTCATCTCACCTGGTTTCAATGAGCGTTACCGATTTTTTTTGTCCATTTAAAATCAGTCAACACATTTTGGATTATCCCATTTTGCACGAGACATTTTTGGTCGCACGGAATTTGCTTGCGTTCCTCCTGAGAAATTTGAAGCTGGTTCAGCATTCCCTCTTTATTTCTGTCACGGAAAAACAAATATATCCAAGGAGACTCTCACCATGGGCTTTAAAAGAAATCGGCTGGTTGGTTTATTCATGACAATAATGATGTTGTATGCCGGAGAAGTGGCCCAGGCCACCGTATATACCTACACGACCATCAATGACCCAAATGCGACTGTAGGGACCGCTGCTTACGGAATCAATGGAGCGGGTGCCATCGTGGGAGGCTACAGCAATAATTCCGGTTCTTACGGATTTCTCGACCAGAATGGCTCCTACTCGAACATCATTGACCCAAATGCGACTCTAGGGACCTCTGCTTACGGGATCAACAGAGCAGGCGCCATCGTGGGAGGCTACAGCAATAATTCCGGTTCTTATGGATTTCTTTATCAGAATGGCTCCTACACAAACATCATTGACCCAAATGCGACTCTAGGGACCACTGCTTACGGGATCAACGGAGCGGGTGCCATCGTGGGAGGCTACAGCAATAATTCCGGTTCTTACGGATTTCTCGACCAGAATGGTATTTTCACGACGATCGCTTTGACAGGAAATTATATTACCCAAGCGACCGGTATCAACGGAGCAGGCGCCATCGTAGGGCGCTATGGCAATGATTCAGGGACTAGCGGATTTATTGCAACTCCCAACATTTCATCCACACCTGAACCTTCCACAATGCTTTTATTCGGAACAGGGATTCTCCTGATGGGAATCATTTCCACCAGGAAACAGAAGGACCTTCTGAGTAAACTGTAAGATCAGACGATTTCGATTCCTTTCAGAGCGGGACTTCTCTCGACGAGGATCCCGCTTTTTATGCCAGAACGCTGAGACCACTCTACCGGCTCCCAATCTTGTACCAGCCTGACCTTCTTCCGGAAACCAATCATGATTCGATTCCGTTTCATCCTATTTTTATGAAGTCCACAAAATCTCCTTATTAAAAAGAGTCTTCGAAGAAGAGAGAAACCAATTTCAGAACATTCAGGAGATTGTCCCTGTCTGAAATCTTTCTCTCCCCCCCAAGCATGTTCTGTGTTTTGCAGCTGGTGATCAAGGTTTGATGACTTCCACAAAAAAACTCCTGCAGGTGTTCATCAAACACTTTCTGTAATAGAATGTCTTATTCCTTTTTCTGCAGAAACTCTTCTGACCCTATCGACGACTAAAACGTCCCCCAATACGAGGATTCTTGAATGGACAATCCAGCTGACAGCCCCAAATCCCTTACCGAAAGCAATCCTTTCCTTCCGGACCCGGATCTTCTTGAAACCCTCCATGTGTCTGATTACCAGACGATTTATGACGAATCGATCAGGGATCCGGAACAGTTCTGGGGGAAGATAGCGGAAGACTTTCGCTGGAGCCGGAAGTGGGACAGGGTTCTCGACTGGAACCCAAAAACCTATGAGGCCCGCTGGTTTTCCGGAAGTCTCTCAAACATCACGACCAACATGCTCGACCGGCATATTGATGAAGGACTTTCCAATAAGGTCGCGCTCATCGCCGTGGCCGACGATGGCAGCGAACGGGTCTACACTTATGGTCGCATCATGGACGAGACCAACCGTCTCTGCCACAGTTTTGCCGAAATGGGGCTTAAAAAGGGAGACCGGGTTACAATCTTTCTTCCACCCACTCCGGAACAGGTGATCTCAATGATCGCATGCGCCAGAAGCGGACTTGTCCACACAGTCGTCTTTTCCGGCTTCTCTGCCGGCGCATTGAAAAGCCGCATGGAAGACTCTGAGCCGAGGCTTCTCATCACCGCCGACTGCGCCTACCGGAGAGGAAAACGCATCGCTCTGCTCGACACGGCAAGAGAAGCCAAAAAAGCGATTACTTCCCTTGAAAAGACCATTGTCATCCGTCGTGAAAACCCGGATCTTGAGCTTGAAACAGGAGAGATCCCCTTCGATTCTCTCCTGAAAAAGCATGCATCCTCCGGCTTTTTCAAAGCTGTCGACTGCACAACTGACGATCCCCTCTTCATCCTGTACACCTCCGGAACCACCGGAAAACCCAAAGGGATTGTCCATACCCACCCGGGATATATGGTTGGAACCTTTCTGACCACCCGGTGGGTCTTCAACATCCATAACGATGATGTCTTCTTTTGCGTCGCCGATCCGGGGTGGATTACCGGCCACAGCTACATCGTATACGGACCTCTCCTGAACGGAGCCACGGTTCTTCTGGCTGAAGGATCCCCTGACTATCCCGATCCCGGACGATGGTGGCACCTTGTGGAGAAATATCGTGTCACCGTTTTCTATTCCACCCCCACAGCGATCCGACTCCAGATGCGTCTCGGAAAACAATGGCCAGAGAAATACGACCTGTCCTCCCTGAGGCTTCTGGGATCGGTTGGAGAACCGATCAACCCGGAGGCCTGGCTCTGGTTCCGGGAAGTAACAGGAGGTCGTCTTCCAATCATGGATACCTGGTGGCAGACAGAAACAGGAATGCATATGATCACGCCTCTTCCCGGCGTTCCGCTTGTCCCAGGTTCAGCGACCCGTCCGTTTCCCGGAGTCGTCGCCGATGTGGTCAATCGCCAGGGAGAAAGTGTTGCTCCGGGAGAGGCTGGCTTCGTGATCGTCCGTCAGCCCTGGCCATCCATGTTCAGAACCGTCTACGGAGATCCCGAACGCTACAGGAAATACTGGGAGGAAATTCCGGGAGTCTATTTTTCGGGAGATTCCGCAAAGCGGGACCATCACGGACTTTTTCACATGATCGGACGTGTCGATGATGTGATCAAGGTGGCAGGACACCGGCTTGGAACCGCCGAAGTCGAATCCGCGCTGGTTTCCCACCCCTGCGTTTCCGAAGCCGCTGTCATCGGGAAACCGGACGAGCTCAAGGGAGAGGTCATCAAGGCATTTGTCATCCTGAGAAAAGATGCCGAACGGACCCCTGATCTTGAGCTCAGGATACGCCAGCATGTCAGGGAAGAGCTGGGAGCCATCGCCATGCCGGATGAAATCGAGATCACGGAATGGTTGCCCCGAACACGCTCCGGAAAAATCATGAGAAGGGTTTTAAAGGCGCGTGAGCTGGGTCTTCCAGAAGGAGACACCTCCACGCTTGAGGATTAATAAGGACTCATAAAGGAGAACCATTTTGGAAAAACCGCTTGTGACAAAACTTCTTCATACAAGATTCAGAGTCTCAGACCTTGAAAGAACGGTCCGATTTTATACGGAGATTCTTGGACTGACCCTTGCCTCACACCACACATCCCCCCGGGGATCCAAAATCGCCTATCTCACCGTACCAGGCTCAGAAGAAGAAATTGAAATCGCGGAATTCTCCGGTTCGGGCGATGTTGTCGTTCCCCCTGATCTTGTTCATCTCGCCTTCTCCGTCGAAAACCTCGAACAAACGCTCTCCCGATTGGAAAAACTCGGCGTCCCCATTACCGACGGACCAACACGCGGAAGAAACACAACCTTCTTCTTTATCGATGCCCCGGAAGGTTATGAAATCGAACTGATCGCACCCAATCCGGACTGACAGGCCAACACTCCATCCATCGGATGACGGCTGCTCATGACAATAACCGGCGTCTCCCGTGCGGGAGATGCCGGCATATCCTCTCTGCTTTTCTCTTTTTTAGAAAAACCCGTGAAAAATCTGTTTCAAAAGGTTGTTATCAAGATGGAGACCCGGTTTCAGGGGAATGATCAATGTCCTTTCGATCGGAGCGGGAGATTTTTGCGAAAAATGGAGTACCAGCTGGGCACCTTTCAGATTCATGTTCTTTTCGGGAAGAGAAAAATACAGGAACCCTCCCCTGAGCGCTCCACTCTGAAGAGTTACATTCTTGTCAAAAGCCTTGAAGGTCAAGTCTCTTCCAAAAGGATCATTCTGTGGTGTTGGTTCACCAAATGGGGTTGGGAGCACCCAGATCACCGAACCTAATCCCAGGGTAACAAGGGTGAAAAGAATCAAACCTGTATAATAGAAGGTTTGCTTGACGAGAATATACGGATGCTTGGCCTGCCAGGAGATATCAAACGCCTCGTTGGGAACGATGGACGGATAGTAGTGTCCATCCACAACGATATAGGAAGATTTGATCAAAAATGTGGTGGGCCGGAGATCCGTCGACATGAAGGACATCTGGAGGGGAAGAATATGCATTCGCCAAAGACCATTATGATCGAAGAGCTTATGGATCATGTGGGGAGTGTTATAAGGACGCACTCCGACCAAAAGATTGGTTTTTGGAACAGTTGCATGAATCGTCAGCTGTGATGGTGGAGACAATGGAACCGGTTTGGCCGTATAAAATGAAGTACAAGATGTCAGCGAAAAGGAAAGGAGAGTGACCATAGCCAGAAGGCGGGCCCGGAAATAACGGGTAGAACGCATCGGATCCTCCTAATATTGATCGAAGTGAGACTGTCGCCGTCTCAAAACCTCCTGCAAAAATGATTAAAGGAAAGGCCTTGTTTCATTGTCACACCAAAATTATCCCGGGTTGCCAAACAGAACAAAAATGAAGAGGACAGATCTTGACTGGGGCTATCATACCAGAAAGGAACACTCCTTGGACATCCCCGGAAAAAGTCCAAAGCAGCAAGCAGACTGATGGTCATATCGTTTCCAGATGTGATAGAAACCGAACAATCATTGCCCCCGGTAACCGAATGGACCATTGAAGTAAACAGTCACCGTTCCCATAGGAGTCACCGTGCGGGGATAATCAGACTGATAGACAGGAAGAGCAACACCAGCCCCCCATGTTGCGGAGAGTTTTTGGGTATGAGGCCAGGTTACCTCAAGCTCCGGAGCTGCCCATAAAAATGACCATGCAGGAGCATTGGCCGCCCCAAAAAGGAGGTTTTGACCACTTTGGGATTCTCCATAAACCTCCAGAAGATACCCGGCACCCCATTCCGTATTGATCACATGCTCAAACGCACCGGCATAATATAAAAGGTTTCCGTCAACCACATGGTCATTGGGCAATGCATTCTGGGTAATCCCGTTATTGTATCCATACCCCGCTCCCACCGTGGTGGGGTTTTCAACAATGTCACCAACCTGCAGATAAAACATGAAGGGCTTCACATGCTTCCTCACAAGAAGCATGATCGCCTCATTGAAGGTTCCATTCCCCAGCTGATCGGCACCATATTGTTGGGGGTTCAGGTTCTGGTACTGGCCGCTTGGAACCCAAAAGTCGAAAGTGAGTGCCACCGATGGTCGGGCTAAGGGTAAATAGACATCCTCGTCAGAAGCAATCTGCCATTTGACTTCAAAATGGGTATTCCCCACTCCAAAATGGTTCGCACTTTGACCTGAAGGAGTGATCGGTGGCCCCTCCACATTATCGATAAGGGGAATAAAGGTATCGAGTTCAAGATTATGACCAAGGCCAACGGCAAGTCTCATTGGCATATAGTAGGAAGATGAACCCGGAGAGATCGAGTCGTAGACGAAGGGTTCCAGGTACCAGGAACCGATCGGTTCCACTTCGGCGGTTCCTGTGAAAAATGGCCCGCTTGTATTGGGACCCCATGGAAGAAATGGTGGAGCCAGAGCCTGAAAACCCTTCGAAATATCCTCATCGCTTGAGAATGGAAAGGGTAACGCCATGCCCCCCGATCCGGGAGAGATCGCTGTTGGATCCGAAAAACCCCTGGAGGGGAAAAGAAGAACGGACAGGATCAAAGCAAAGGCAAAAAAAGGGACCCCACGCAAAATGCGTATCATAAATGAACTCCTGGCCTTACGCATCTTTGGAAGGGGTTATGGGTGAGATTGCTCCGGATTCAGATTGCGCCTGTCGAGCAAAATGGCAAGGGCACGTGATGACTGGCCATTATGGAGAAGGGCTTCCGCCATGATTTTCTGGTACCCTTTTGGCCAGGAATGTCTTGGCTCGATCAGGGAAAGGAGGGCCAGGGCATGATGGTACTCATGATGCGCGATCAGGATGCGGGCTTCGTTCATGATATAGGGCTCATCATTGTCATCGTTTCTGAGGGCGCGAGCCTGCTCAAGGAATCCGATCGCCTTGTCAAAGTGACCCTGCGTAAATTCGATATAGGCCAGATTGTTCAGGATCGTAGGCTCGGTGGGATCATTCCCGAGCGCAAGCTTCAGCTCGACAGCCGCCTGCTCAAGGTTTCCTTTCTTGATATCAGCATAGGCTTTCTTTTCCTGTATATAAGCCTTGACTTTCGGCTCAGTCATCGCAGCACAACCGACACCAGAAAGAAGAACCGTTACCAGGATAAGTCCCCTGGACACGGAACTGACCATCTGATCCATTTTCATGATCCATCCTCTTTTCAACTGTTTGATATGAAGTCTCATTATACAAACAGAATCGGTCTCAATGCAAGAGAAGAGCCACTACTGAAACAATACCCTCAGTAAGGAGGGAAATGATTGCTTTTGGCCCGCAGGGGATTCAAGAAGAGGAATTTACTTAAGGTAGGTCTTCAGAACACCGAGAATGGATTCAAGCGCCCTCTCCCGATCCGCAAGGGAACCATCGGGACTGACCAGAACATGCTCTCTCAGATGCCCCTCAATCAATTCGGACATCAGCCCATTGAGCGCCCCTCGAGAAGAGGCCACCGTCTGAAGGATCACCGCGTAATCCTCATCCCGACCTGCCTCCAGAAGCTTTTCAATGCCAGAAAGCTGACCTTGAATTCTCCTGACACGGTTGACCAGATTTTTCTTCTCATGAATCGTATGCACTCATTGACCCTTTTGTAATAAGTTTAAGGTTAAAATACCCCTACCAACTATTTATGTCAAGAAAAACCAATAAAAAAACCGACAAAAGCTTTCTGGAATGGAAAAAAGTACTACACATTTTCAGGGATCTCTTCCGTAACATCCTTGGAGAGTTTAAGCCTTTTGACCAAAAATGGCTTGACTCCCCCGCCAACCACAATCGTCCCGACAATGGTCCAGAAAACGGCTCCATGAACCGCTCCCGAAAGGCGCGACTCAAAGAGCGAAGCCAAGGTTGCCGACATGATTCCCGTTTCTCGTGTTGCAGCCATAAAAATCAGGTCGTCGCGGGAAAAACCGGAAGTATGGACCGAAGGAATCAAAAGAAAGATTGTAGCCGGACGGACAAGGAAGATAAAACCAGCGATAAAAAGAACGAGAAGCCAGGGTGAAAGACCAAACGATCCGAACTTCATATGAGCCCCAAGAACGGTAAAAATGGCCACCCTGGCCAAAAAAGCTGTCACTCCGGCTCCTTCACGGATTCGAGCAATGCCCGGAAGTGGTCCCTGACGAATTCCAAGGTCAAAAGCCCGTGGATTCCCCAGAACCACACCCAGAACATAAACAGCCAGAAATCCCGAGGCATGAAAATTCTCACTGAGAAGGTAGCTTCCTCCTACCGCGGCAAGGCCCACAATCTGGGCATTTTTCGAAAGATAATCATATCGGGTATGAGCGATCAGGATAACGGAAAGCGCTCCCAGCAAACCTCCTGCAAGAATCCCGGGAACAATCAGACCGACGGAGATCAGTCCATCCCGGATCCATGTACCCGTTGTCTCGTGGGACAGAGCGAACTCCGCCACGGAAAAGGTCAAAAGAGCACCGGTTACATCCGTGAGGGCGGCTTCTGTCATCAGGATATCCCTCACTGTTTTCGGAATGGGAAGGGACCTCAGGATCGGGACGATTGCAGTGGGATCGGTCGAAGCCAGAATAGCTCCCAGAAGGGCCCCTTCCGCCCAGGAAAGGTTCAGGATATATCTTGCAAGCAGCATTGTCAGAGAAGCGGAAAGAACGACTCCGAACGTTGCCAGAAGACTGATGCTTCGCCGATGCTTCCGAAGGGTCCTGAACGAGGTATCAAGACCGGCGTCAAAAAGGATAAAAGAGGCTCCCATCGACAAGACCACAGGAGTCCAATCACCCCCATCGGAGGAGAGGAGTCCAAGGCCCGATGGACCAATGGCCACACCCAGACCCAGGAAAAACAGGATGTCAGGGAGTTTGAACTCCTCTGCCAAACGGGATAAAACCAGAGCAACGATCAGGAAGATTGTGGCCGTCAAAAACAGCACATGTGTTGAGATCATGGTCTCAACACCATCAGGCAAACATCGGCCAATAAAAAAAGAATCCTCATCACCATCGCTCCGACCGGCAGCTCAATCAACCTGCTTCCCCCCAACAATTCCGGAAAGGTTCCGCTACAAGAACTCGGGAGATGCGTCCTCACTTCGGACTGTCCGATCCTCTCCTTGCCTGAACCCTTCATCAACAAGCTGTTCGGGAAGGACCTTCCCCGTTTTTACCCCCATCTCCCGAAGACGCTCGGAAGATCTGACCAGATTGCCTTTTCCCGCAGACAATTTGCCATAGGCCGTTTCATACGATTTTTTGGCTTTATCAAGCTTGTCTCCAACGTCCTTGAGATCTGTGACAAAGCCCACAAACTTGTCATACAGGGCTCCTGCCTGACGGGCAATTTCCATGGCATTCCGGTTTTGGTGCTCATATCTCCAGACATGGGCAATCGTCCGAAGAGCCATTAAAAGAGTTCCCGGATACACAATCAGAACATTTTTGGCCAGAGCTTCACCCACAAGATCCGGATCGGTCTCCACCGCCAAAGCATAGGCAGACTCTATCGGGATAAACATCAACACAAAATCGAGAGACTCCAGAGCATGAATATTCCGATAGTCTTTTCTCGAAAGATCATTCAGATGCGCTTTCACAGACTGCACGTGTTGGAGTGTCTGTCGTTCTTTTTCTTCCGGGTTTGCCTCCGACAGGGACCGCTCATAGGCGGTCAGAGAAACCTTGCTGTCAACTACCAGATGGCGACCTTCGGGAAGATCGATAATGATATCCGGCCTGAGTCTCGCCCCTTCTTCATCTGTAAAGCTGGCCTGAACCCGAAACTCACGATTCTCTCTGAGTCCGGACATCTCAAGCGTTCTCTCGAGAATCATCTCGCCCCAGGCTCCCTGGGACCGGGAGTCCCCCTTAAGGGCCTGGGTGAGACTTGATGTTTCCCGCGTCATCATGGAGTTCAGATCCATCAGCTTTGAAATTTCGAGTTTGAGTAGCATCCTCTGCTCGGATTCCTTTTCCGAGGATTGCTGGACCCTCTCCCCAAACTCTTTCAGCTTTTCTCCCAGCGGAGTCAAAAGTAAAGAGAGCTGGCTCTGGTTCATCTCTGTAAAGCGGGCGGTTTTTTCTTCCAGAATCTGGTTTGCAAGATTCTGGAAATTCATCCCCATGGACTCCTTGGCATGTTCGAGGAGTGATATTTTCTCCTCCAAATGGCTCCTCTCAAGGACAATTTTTGTTTCAAGTCCCGCGTTCATCCTTGAAAGATCATCTCTCTCGTCCCTGATGATCTGGAGCTCCTGTTTTATTGTCTCCAAACGACCGTCAGCCTCAGAGACTTTTCTCTTCTCCTCCTCAACCTTCAGGCTGAGTGCCAGTTTTTCCCCTGCCAGGGATCTCTCCCTGACCCCCAAAAAAATAAAAACAGCCACAGCGCCAAAAATCAATCCCGAAGAGAACCAAAATCCCGATGATGGAATCATTTCACACCTTTCAGAAACCGGATGGCACAGACTCCATTTGTGATCGAAACCGATCCCAGATGAGTCTATACACGGATCACAATCTTTCCAAAATGCGCTCCCTGATCAAGAGCCATCAAGGCTTCCCTGGCCTCAGAAAAAGAGAAGACACCATCGATTGCCGGACGATGGGAGCCATGTTCCAGAGCCCTGGACATTTCTTCAAGCTGACGGCGGTTTCCGACATAGATTCCCCGGACTCCTATGGCTTTTCCAAGGATCAGGGCTGTATCCACATTCCCCGCTGTACCGGAGAGAACACCAATGACACTGACCTGTCCACCTACCCGAACCGCCCTGAGGGATCGATTGAAGGACTCCCCTCCCAGAACATCCACCACATGATCGACACCGCGACCAAGCGTTAACGCATGAACCTGATCATCCCAGTCAGGAGAAGTGGAGGTATCTATCAGATCTTCCACACCAAATGCCCTCATCTTCAAAAGCTTCTCTCGAGAGCGGGAAGTGGCCATCACCCTGGCACCTCCCATTCTGGCAAAAAGTGCGGCATACATGGAGACTCCTCCTGTGCCCAAAACCAGAACCGTCTGTCCGGGTAAAAGGGGAATGCCTCCATACAAAGCGTTCCAGGCGGTCAAGGCGGCGCAGGGAAGCGTCGATGCTTCCTCGAAACTCCAGCCGGAAGGAATCTTCACCACCGACTCGGATCCCAAAATCACATATTCCGACAAAACCCCGTCCAGATCACCTCCAAGCGCCCTACGATCTGTCTCCGGTCCCACCAGTCCATCGAAAAAGAACGGAAAGAAAGAACCCATTACCCGGTCCCCCTGAATGAAACCGGAAACACCCTCTCCAACAGATTCGATTTCTCCCGCACCATCGGACAATGGGATCAAAGGATAACAAACCTCCCTTCGGTAGACTCCCTTTGCAATCATCAGATCCCGATAATTGAGCGATGCCGCCCTCATCCGGATCAATACCTCTCCCTTTTTGGGGGAGGGCTTTTCCCTGGTGACAATCTTCAGGTGATCCAATCCTTTTCCAGATAACTCGTATGTCTTCATTATTATTCTCCTCGCCTCTTCCTGAATATGATGATGGCCTGAAAAAGCCTTCCGGAAAAATGAATCTTAAACCCACCATCTGATATGCTACAGAGATAGGCTTCAAAAAAGAAACCTGTTCTCCTCATGCGGGGGGTTCGAATGCCAGGAAATGGACGATGAGAAAAAATCTGATCCGGGAATGCATTTCTTATGGAACGAAAAGGAGCGTTATCCATACCGCAATCATTACGTCCTTTATCGTCGGAACCATCCTGAACCTGATCAATCAGTTTCCGAATATCCTCTCCCATTTACCTCTGTCTCCAATGAAGATTTTCCTGAACTATCTCACCCCCTATATGGTTACTACCGTCGGAGCGGTCCGCATGTGTTTCCAGTTTGAAGATAAACTCAAAAAGGGGAACATCCCCGAATCCGTTTCCGATCCGGAGCGCTCCCCCCTTTCCACCCAAAAGGACCAGACAGACTTCTAGGTCCTCAAAGCCAAACATTTTCCGTCAGCTCTTTCCGGAGCTTTTAACTCCAGAAATGAAGAGATCCCGGGTCATCACTGACCCGGTTCTTCACTCCTTCTCCTTATTTCTGTCTGAAACCGGGATGTTAAGTCCGGGAAAAAGAGCCATTCCCTTCACTCAATCCCTGAAGTTTCACTGCCCCAATGGGCTCGGAGTCTTGCATTCCCACCACGACCACTGGTTTTTTGATCATTTTTCTGGATTCGTCATACAAGAGCGCTTCCGCCTGGGCCCGTTCCCGTAACAGGGGAGATCGGGTACCGCTCACAGAGAGGCAGTTGTTGAAAATCCAGGCCCATGTCCGGATTCCGGCGCGAAAGAGATCAGCCTCGAGCGACAATGCTTCAAGCAACGGCGTCGTTTCAAGCAAACTGACAACAATGATTTTGGTCTTTTCCGGATTTTGAAGACGCATCATAGGAGTCGTGCTTTCATCACCCTCCTTGATGTGGCGGGACACTTCATGATGATAGGCTCCTGTCGCATCGAGCAGTAATAGCGTATGGCCGGTTGGAGCAGTATCCACTACAACAAATTTGCGGTCGGACTCCTCGATGACACTGGAAAAGGCCTGAAAGACAGCGATTTCCTCCGTACAGGGAGAACGGAGATCCTCTTCCAGCATCAAAAGCCCTTCCCTGTCGAGACCTTGGCCCCTTTCCTTCAGGACCAACTGTCTGTATTTCTCTGTCTCCACTTCCGGATCAATCCTGCTGACCGTGAGATTCGGGGGAGCATCAGGAAGTGTCCTCAGAAGGTGGGCAGCAGGATCCGTTGTTGTCAGATGGACAGGGAATCCCCTCAGGGACAGGGACACGGCAATGGAGGCTGCCATGGTGGTTTTACCCACTCCACCTTTACCAACCATCATGACAAGACCATGTCCATCCTTTGAGAGTCCATCAACTAATGATTCAAGACCTTCCACCCATTCGGACGGCAACGAATCCGGCTGATTTTGGATTTTATCAATATTCTCTTCCGAGGACCCGCCTCCTGGAGAAAAAAACTCTTTCAGGTGTCCAACTCCGACCACGTTATATCCCTTAAGGGGCAAACGATCTACCTTGAACCCTGAAAAAAAAGCTTCCATCTCTCCGACGGTCCGTTGTTCCGATTGATAAATCGCCAATGCCAGAGGGTCATTTTTCACTTCCGATTCAGGCAATAACCCATTAATGACCAGATAGCTGCCGGACAACCCCTCCAACCTCAGTTCGGAAACCGTTCTCAAGGCTTCCTGAAGGGATGACCTCTGTCCCCTTGCGACCAGAACCAGCCTTGTTTTAGAAGGATCGGAGAGAATTTTGACCGCTTTCTCATATTGACCTTTCTGCTGTTCCAGACCGGACAGGGGACCAAGACAGGAAGCCCCCTGGGGGTTATCACTGATAAAATGGCTCCATGCGCCAGGAAGGCTCAAAAGACGGATTGTATGCCCAGTCGGTGCCGTGTCGAACAAGATATGGTCGAAATCAGACAGAACCTTCCCGTCGGTCAAAAGTTCCGTAAATTCCCCAAAAGCCGCAATTTCCACCGTACAGGCCCCGGATAGCTGTTCCTCGATGGCACGCACAACATCATCAGGCAAAACTCCCCTCACCGGTCCGACCACCCGTTCCCGAACCTTCCTTGCAGAATCAACCGGATCGATCTCAAGCGCGAACAGCCCATCCACGTCCGTCAGGGCTGTGATCCGGTTGCCGATTTTCTGACCGAAAACCTGTCCGATGTTCGACGCGGGATCGGTGCTCACAAGAAGAACCCTCTTGCCAAGTCCGGCCAGATAAACGGCCGTTGCACAAGAAAGGGAAGTTTTGCCGACACCCCCTTTTCCCGTGAAGAAAAAAACGGCAGGCGGATGTTCCAGAAACTTCATCATGTTTTGCTCCTGACTGTTTTACAGATCCCTAGTGGGGCCAAAGACATCTCAACAGCAGCCACTGTCATCGCAACAACCTTTTGAAGCACCCTGTTTGCTCACAGGATCCGAAGACTCAGTCAATCCGGCAAACAAAAACAGCTCGGACCGGGTTGGATATCTCCCGGCAAGGGCGATCTCGTCTTCAACAAGAATGACCGGAAGGGCGCTTTGTCCGGAACGGGCAAGAAGACCCTTGACCAGAGGATTCTCGGCAAAAGCCAACGGATCCTGAGCAAGATTCCGCCTGACGATATTGCCACCACTGCGCTTCAGACTATCGACATCAGCAGCAAATCCGACAAGGGCCGTATCAACTTCAGGACCGCAGACACCGGTGGAACAACAAAGGGCAGGATCAAAAACTTCAATCTTTTTCATTTCAACTCTCCAATGAATATTGAATTATTAAACACGAGGAAAAACCAGTCTCCCTCATTTGAGGACCCCCCAGAATCAGGGCATCAGGGTCCCGATACGATCCAGCTCTTTTTTCAAAAGAACTGGCGAACCCATTTGTCCCGAATGGAAAAAGGAAAGAAGACCCTCGATCCGGAAACGCAGGATGCGGTAAGCCCTTTCAAATTCGGCCTCCACAAATCTCTCATCACCCACCACTTTCGCAGGATCAAAAACACCCCAATGGGAGCGAAGGGCTTTTTCCAGGTAAAGAGGACAGGCCTCCCCCGATGCGTCATCACACACAGTGATCACAACATCGGGAACCTCTCGGAGCTCTTCCCAGGATTTGCTATATAGACCATCGACAGGGATCGACTTCTTTTTCAACAAGGCGATGCTTTTGGGGTGGACGTAACCAGCCGGATGGCTTCCGGCGCTCATTGCCCGGATCGTCCCGGGAAAAAGCGCATTGAATGTCGCTTCGGCCAGAATGGAACGACAGGAGTTCCCCGTGCAGAGAAAGAGGATCTTCACGAAAAACTCCCGTTTGATGGATTCCCAGCCGGAAGAGGAGGAAGACAGGAGAGATTGCCCTTGGCTTCTTCCCGGAAGGAAGCGCACTCATCGGGGTTTCCCGCACAACATTCTTCCGTCAGGTAAGAGATCAGGTCCAGCATCACAGGGATATTCGCCCGATAACGCTGGAAACGGCCCTCCTGAACCACCGTCAAAAGCCCTGCCTGGGTCATGGCCTTTAAATGAAAAGAGACATTGTTTGCAGGAAGCTCAAGCAGCTGCGCAATCTGGCCGGAGACAATCCCGCCTGACCCTTCCTTGACCAGAAGACGATAAATATCCAGACGTATGCCGGAAGAATGTTG
>JAKBTA010000099.1 GCA_021844645.1 Nitrospirota bacterium | reverse complement strand
TAGCGATATAATAGATGTGGAAGTAGCAGGGGGGTAAACCCCAAAGGTGGCGGGCATAAGGTTGATGCCCCTATAAGTTATGGACAATTGGCCGTTATGTGACAGGCCAGCATGATTGGAGGTTTCAGATGAACACCCTAAATGGCACTCTTCGTTGGGATCCTGTTCGGGAGCTTGAGGCACTTGGCCGTCGTTTGACTCCGGTTTTTGGTCGGCCCTTCGAGCGCAGGGAAAATGGCGAGTTAAAGAAATCCGAAGCGTCTATGGCGGACTGGGCACCGGTTGTCGATATTGCCGAGGACGATGCAGCTTATCATGTCATTGCAGAGTTGCCCGATGTGAAAAAGGAGGATGTCAAGGTTGTGATTGAAAGTGGAGTTCTTTCCATCACTGGCGAGCGCACTCGGAAAACGGAAGAGGGCGACAAGAAGACTTACCACCGGGTGGAGAGAATCACCGGGAAGTTTTACCGATCCTTTGTCATGCCGGATGATGCTGACGGGGCTTCTGTTTCAGCCCAGATGAGGGATGGTGTTCTGGACATCCGGATTGGAAAGAGAGCTGAAGCCAAGCCGAAAGTCGTTGAAATTCAGGTGGGGTGATTCCGGCCCGGTCCAGCGGAAAAATTGAAAATTGAATGGGGGGCTTTGCCCCCCATTTTTATTTGGGGAGGAGTGGTGTATGGACGATCTGGTCAACAATGAATCCGGCCGCCCTTTTATGACCACCTCCACCAAAACGTTGAGCGATTCTGGCAACATCAGGGCCACCGTCACTTGATCTCAGGCTGTAAGAAACCCGACCATCAGGCTTGACCGACCATATTCCAACCATATTGTTGAATATTTTGGCTCTTCCTCCAATTTCAGAGTTCAAAATGGGGCTGTTGACAAAAAATCCTTCTTCCCCTTCATCAAATTTTCCGGGAGTTCCCGTATTTTTGATCGCTTGATCCAGAAGCCTTCCCTGATATCTCAATATGGCCGAGCCTTCCTTGTAGAGATCGGTTTCTTCCGCTGGTTTGTTTTCAAGCTCGATGAGAAAACGGTTCCAGAGAGAAAAGTCCATTGGATATGAGGCCAGCGCCGAATTGATCTCAAGGCTTCCAGGAAGTTTCCAGAGCCAGAGGTCCTTGTCTTCAATATAGCGGATGAGTGCGGGAACATCGGTTCCCGGGTGAAAGTGCTTCCAGGCCAGCGCAGCTCCCGAATGGTTCATATCGAAGATAATGTCCTGATCCCCCGAAAAAAATTGTCCATATTTTTCCTGGGCAGTCTGATGATGGTCGATCATGGAAACACGGAGATTGTTTTTTCGGAGTTCGAAAAAAACCTCGACGGGAAGTGAAAAGTCGAGAATGTAGACATCGGAGCCGGTTGGAAGGGCTGGAAGCGTGTCGCCATAAGAGAGCGGAGTGAGTGTAATTGGGGTTTTGTCAGCATATTTTAGCCATGCGGAAAGGGCTGCGCCGAATCCATCGGAGCACTCCTGATGGTAAAAGACAACAACAGGCGCTTTTTCGATGGAGAAATTTTCTGGTTTCAGGGACATGTCAATTCTCCATATGATGGGTCATTGCGAGATCAATTCGGCGAGTTTGTCCCATTCCAGTGTCAGTGCGTCGAGTGATTTTCGGGACTCATTGATCTTGACCTCGATCTTTTTGATATCGCTTTTGGCCTTGTAATCCATTTGCCCGGAAACACGGGATGCGATTTCTTCCTCAAAAGCGGTGATTTTCTGAGTAATGGACTCCATTTCCTGTTCGATGCGGGAGAGTCTGATCTTGAGGAGGTCCCGTTCGTGATCTGTCGAACCGGTTGTT
Organism: Nitrospirota bacterium; assembly: GCA_021844645.1. Next base: position 1,535 of record JAKBTA010000099.1, on the reverse strand, counting down.
GAAGGTGCTTTTTGTCCCTGGCTGATTTTTGCGTTTGGGTTCTTACCGATTGGTTCCGATTCTCTTGTCAGTGTGGGGGCCATCGGTTGCCCGCCGGATTCTGCACGCCTTTTGGCAACATAAGCTTCATAGGGGGTGTTCCACAGTGGAGTGACCTTGCCGGGCAATACCTCGATGATATCCGTTGCGACCGTTTCGATAAGGTGTCTGTCATGGGTAATGAAGATGAGTGTTCCGCCGTAGGACTGGAGTGCGAATTCAAGACATTCTCGTGAGGCGATGTCCAGGTGGTTCGTCGGCTCGTCGAGAAGAATGAAATTTGCGGGGACGAGGAGCATCCTTGCAAGGGCCAGACGGCTTTTCTCTCCGCCCGAAAGGACTCCGACTTTTTTGGTCACTTCATCCTTGCGGAACAAAAATGCTCCAAGAAGGCTACGGATCTTGGTCTGTGTTTCGGAGTCAGGAGCCTGGGATTCCATGGACTCAAGCACCGTATGGTGGGGGTCGAGAGTCTCAAGCTGATGCTGGGCAAAGTAGGTGATGGTGACATTGGCGCCCGGGATGATCGATCCCTGGTCCGGGTGCATCACTCCCGCGAGCATCCGGAGAAGGGTTGATTTGCCGGCACCATTCGGGCCCACGAGAGCAACCTTGACGCTTCGGTGAATGACAAGATCGAGTGAGGGGATGATGGTTCGTCCCTCGAATCCCTTGGTCACCCCTTTGAGGGAGACCACAATATTTCCCGAGCGCTGGGGCTGTGGAAACTTGAACTTGACTGTTTTTTCCTGGGAATCAAGTTCGATCCTCTCCATTTTTTCAAGAGCCTTGAGCCGTGACTGGGCCTGTGTGGCTTTGGATGCCTTTGCCCGGAATCGCTCGACAAAGGATTCGATTCGGGCAATTTCTCCCTGTTGCCGTTCATAGGCGGTTTCCAGTGCTTCCTGGCGGGATGCCTTTTCTTCAAGATAATGGTCATAGTGGCCAGAATAAACGGTCGCCCTTCCGCTTGAGAGTTCGATGACTCCATTGATGACATTATTCATGAATGTCCTGTCATGCGAAATCAGGAGGACAGATCCTGAGAACTCGTTGAGAAAACCTTCAAGCCATTCGATAGAGGGAATGTCGAGATGGTTTGTGGGTTCGTCCAGAAGGAGAATGTCCGGATCGGTGATAAGGGTTTTGGCCAATGCAACCCGCATGCGCCATCCGCCGGAAAGTTCCTCGACCCGCATATCCATCTGACGGCTGGAGAAATTCAGGCCGTTGAGGATCTTTCTGGCGCGGGCTTCCTGCTCGAATCCTCCCAGGGCTCCGAATCGGGTTTGCAGATCTCCGTAACGGACCAGCATTTTTTCGTACCCCGGATCATTCTGGAAATCCTGGTCAGACAATCTGGTTTCAATACGCTTCATCTCATCTTCGACTTCCATGAGGGTCGCATCTCCACCCACCACTTCTCCGACCGCTGTCCGGTCCGATACGATTTCAAGATCCTGGGGTAGATAGCCAATCCTTGCAAGGGCCAGACG
>JAKBTA010000098.1 GCA_021844645.1 Nitrospirota bacterium | reverse complement strand
CAATCAAGGCAAGCCTGCTCCAGGCCCTTTTAAGATTAAAGACCTGTTCGACATCCGAGATTTTCCTCCCACCGATTGAGACACCATCCATCAGCGTTTTTACTTCAGCAAAAGTCAGTGGATTTTCTTCCAGTCTTGCGTCACAAAAAACAAAATCGGGCAATATCTTCTTCAACCTGAAAAGGACGATACGTAATTCTTTTTTCTGAAAAGAATCCATTAAAGTCACACAATTGGGATCCCACGAAATCCCAAGAACAGCCTTGATTGAAGAAGACATTGACTCTCCTGCTGAACATTAGCCTGATGCCTTGAAAAAGACAGCCATCGCTCGGTAGCCACACAGTTCTAAGAAAAGTCTTCCAGAGATGTTTCTGCCCGAAAGCACCCTTCAGGGCATATCGAAGAGCAGTATCTCAGCATCAGGCAATCCTTTCAAAGAGATCTCACATTCTTCCGTGATCCTGGCACCATCACCTGATTTGAGCACCTGTCGATTGATCTCGAGAGAACCACGGACGACTTGAATATAAGCCCGGCGACCTTGCCCAAAAGTGTATCTCACAACAAATTGCCCTTCCAGTAGACTTGCGTAAAAGAGAATATCCTGATGGATCGTCAGGGAACCATCCTGACCATCGGACGATCCCAGAAGACACAGCCGATTTTTCTTGTCTTCGGAGGAGAAATGTTTCTGCTCATATCCCGGAAGAAGCCCCATGGTCTTTGGCAATACCCATATCTGGAGGAAATGGACCAGCTCGCTCCCGGATCCATTGGATTCACTGTGCGTAACCCCTGATCCCGCAGTCATCCGTTGAACATCTCCCGAAACGATGGCTGACCCATTTCCCATACTGTCCTGATGGTTGAGAACACCAGACAGCACATAGCTGATGATCTCCATATCTTTGTGACCATGCTTCCCAAACCCCTGCCCCGGCTGTACTCGATCCTCATTTATAACCCGCAAACTGCCAAATTGCATCTGGGTCGGATCATAATATTCGCCAAAAGAAAATGTGTGGTAGCTATCGAGCCAGCCATGGTTTGAATGCCCCCGTTCCCCGCTTTTCCGGATTTGAATCATTTTGTCCTCACTTAACCTCACCCCTGTTTTCCATTCCAGACGGATTTATCACCAATATCCGTCCATACGCATCAACTCCATCTGCCAATGAGGTCATTTCGTCCGGGAGACTGATGGATTGATCCATTCTATTGCTTATCCATCATGATACCGTCCATCCCAGAAGTATTCATCCAAACACTGGAAGAGCATTTGGAGCCTCTGGCAAAAATCCCAGGACTGAATGGAAGACTCTCGGGAATAGGCAGTTCCTTTCTTATGGAGACATACCGCATAATCCCTATAGAACAGCAGACACACAACATCCTCATGAATTAACTCAAGAACAGGGACACTGCTCCCTGGATGATCAAAACAGCTGACAACCGAAAGGATCTCCACTGTGCCTTTCCCTTGCCTGATCAGTGAGGATCTTCATTCCGGCATATAGCACAATAAGCACCATAGGCAGATCTTTTCTGCCGGAGGCTCAAATCTTCATGGATCACAACTCATTTCAGAATGGATTTTGCCTCCCGGAATTTAAGAGCCTGTGCAGTGCACAAGAACAGTGCACTGGGGCGCTTAAAAAAACTCTCTGGACGGACGAGTATCAATGTTCCCGTCATCGGAGCACGGCCTATTGCGTGCTCCACGTCCGAGCAAAAAAACTCTTCCCGGGAAGAATCTCCAACGATCAGAGCTCACTGATTGCCGGGACCCTCTTTCACTCCCCCCCTGAGGGCATGCGTCCTCGCGATCAACCTGTTCAGGCAGTCCAATGACTCCTCAACCACCTCATGACCTGGGGAGAGAGCCTCTTTTCGGTCGGGCCTTTCCTGGAAGGGGAGCCTTTTTGGCCGCCAATTTTCTTGTGGGAGACATCCAGACCGGCATCATGCCTCTCCTGTCCGTCTACCTCCTCCTGACCGAACACTGGCAGGCTGTTCGGGTGGGAGAGTCTTTGGCTTTTGGAAATCTTGTCATTTTTCTGGCACAGCCGATCGCAGGGAGCCTGGCCGATCGGATCGTGGCAAAAAGAACCTTCTTTCTGATCCTCGTCTCCCTGTTTGCCGCAGGATGTTTTCTTCTTAACGGTTCTCACCTCTCCTTTGCTCGCATTCTTCTTTCCCAGGTTCTTATCGGGGTCTCCCAAGCGGGAATTGTGCCGGTTCTGGGCTCAGTGGCCATGGGTCTGGTCGGCAATAAATATTTTGCTGGCGTGATGGGGAAAGCACAGGGGGCGGCCCATGCCGGGTCCGTTTTTGGAGCAATTTCGGTGATTTTTTTGACGAGTCAACTCCTTTCGTTCAATATTTTTGACTTTTATGGACTCTCTGCGCTTGCCGCAGGATTTTTGTTGCTTGGCGTTCCCGGAAAAAAGATCGATCCGATCAGGGCCCGAGAAGCGGAAGAGTTGGGCGTCATTCTTCCGGTCTCTCGTCTTTTCACCCCTTCACTGATTTTTTTTCTCTCACTTCTTTTTCTTTTTTTCATCGCAAATACCACCATGCTTCCTTTGGCCGGAGAAAAGCTTTCGGGAATTCCCTCATTACCTCCTGGACCTCCGGGAAGGGTGATGGCCATTATGATGCTTGTCACACAGGGGATCATGATTCCCTTTTCCCTGCTGGCGCCTTCCATTATCCGGCGATTTGGAACACGTAACCTTCTGAGCGCCTTTTTTCTTCTTTTGTCCCTGAGGGGAGGGATCCTTTTTTGGGCCACCTCCATGGGAGGCATGCTGCTTGGGCAGATCCTGGACGGAATGGTGACAGGAGTCTTCTCCGTCCTTCTCCCTGTTTTTGTTTCCGAGTTTGCCAGAGGAACCGGACGGTTCAACTTGCTGCAGGGAATCGCAGGAGCGGTGGTTTCTCTGGGCGCCTCATTGAGCCAGCTTCTGTCGGGAGAGTCCATGGAACTCTGGGGAATAGACAGAACCTTGCTTTTGCTTTCGGGCATATCCATGGGAATCTGGATTCTGCATCTTGCCGGGAACCACTTTGGAGGATTCACAAAAAAGACGGGGATAATCAGTGCAAGGGATAGAGATGAGGAGATCTGATCTGGGGCAACTGACTTTTTTCCTGGAGTTCGTGACGACGTCTTGATATCCGAGAACAAAGCCCCGGCATCGTCGGCTCTTCGCCTGTTGATGGGCAGGTACTTTAGATGATGGGGAAACAGTGTATTGTAAAAGGGACCTGATGACAGGTGTAGATTGATCCTGACTTCTAGCGAGCACCACACAAGAGAGCCTTGCCCAAAACGGCCGCTCAGACTGAAGGATGACACATGTTCGCCTCTCTCATGAAAGAGATAGCCCAGCGCTTGCGCGATGAAAAT
>JAKBTA010000097.1 GCA_021844645.1 Nitrospirota bacterium | reverse complement strand
GTCAACGCTCGGTAAAAGTTAAGTTTTTAGATATTATGGATTTGCGTTTTATTCGAGAATTGTCAAAGGGAAGGCTGATTTTTGAGGGGATGGTCTTAAAAACTGAAGCTAAATATGGCGCGCCTGGAGAGATTTGAACTCCCGGCACTCGGAACCGGAATCCGATGCTCTATCCGGACTGAGCTACAGGCGCACTTTTTCCCCCACCATTCTAATGAATCGGGACGGATAGTTCAAGGAGATCAAGCGTTCTTTTTTGAGGACTTTAGTTTTTTTATGTCCTCAAGAACTTGTTTGGCGTGGCGGTCAGGGTCAACATCAAGATATCGTTTGGCAACTCTTCCCTGAGGGTCTATTAAAAATGTGTATCTGTGATCGAATCCCAGAAAGCCCCCAGCAGCACCATAAGTCTTCGCTATTGCACCAGTATGGTCCGCAAGAAGAGGAAAGGGAATATGGTATTTTTTTGCAAAATGCTCCTGGCTTTCCCTGTCGTCCATGCTGACGCCCACGACACTTGCCCCTATCTTTTTTAGCTTCATGATCCCGTCCCGGAATGTACAGGCTTCTGTCGTACATCCAGGTGTGTCAGCCTTAGGGAAGAAATACAAAACAAGCCATTGATTGCGATAATCGGAAAGCTTGTGGATATCGCCATCCTGGTCTTTCCCGACAAAGTCCGGTGCGGGCATTCCCGTCGAGACGGAATCTCCGGCAAGCGCCTGTCTGTCTTGCAGGACAGCTCCAGTGAAAAAAAGTGTTACCGCTACGAATATGGCAAAGATTATCCTGATCCGTTTGGTGTGAAAGCTTTTTATCGTTCTTGGGGGTAGCTGTATCGCTTCCATTTTTCTGGCTCCTTAGGTACTGTTGAAAGTCCATCATTTATCGAGAAGACTGACTGACAGGGATTTTCCTAGAGTCTTGATGCCCACTCTCCCTGGAAAATATCTGTTCTGGAAAGCCCACCGACAACCTTCTGCGGGTCAAGGTCCGATACGACCGGAATGAAATCCAGGTCATGCCGATTCATTCTTCCAATCGCATCTTGAATGGTATCAGACTCCCGGACTGTGATCACCTTGGTAACCATGACCGAATCGATAATCTCTTTTTCCCAGTCCCCTACCTGAATTTTCTCCACATCCTGGACTGATACAATGCCGACCAATGATCCGTTTTTCGACAGGACAGGGTAAGTGCGATGAAAGTACCTCATCAGAAAGTTTTCCCGAAACTGTCCGATGGTAATTCCCGCGGGGACAACAATAACTGTTTTGGACATCGCCTGGAGGACTTTCAGGTGAAATCGTCTCGAGAGGTGAATGTCTTCCCGGTCTCTCTGATGGGATGAGATAGACGTTGCTCCGGAGGTGACGTAAGCAAAGACCGTTGCCATCAGCCCCGGGATGAGATAGGCCGAACTGTGTGTTGATTCGGCGATGAAGACCACCGATGCCAGCGGAGTTTTATAGCCCGCAGCCAGAAATGAGGACATGCCCATGACGACGCCAAAGTCAAAAGGTTCAAGGGATCCGATATTTGCAATCAGGCCCCCTGTTGCGGCTCCCAGGCAGAGGAGAGGAAAAAAGGATCCACCCATTCCACCTGCCGAGAATGTGAAGATAATCGCCATGGTTTTCAAAAGGAGCAGAAGCAGAAGATTTGAAAAGGTTTCATGGTTTGAAAGGAGATGCTGGATAAATGAATAACCTGGTCCCAATGGAAGGGCTTCTCCAAAGTGTTTCTGGGCGACAAATCCGGTCATTCCCAGAATGGATGCCGCAAGGAAGTTTTTCCATGACAATACGGCTGGGCCTGAAAGGAACCAGACCTTTGTGGTGCGGTAGGCTTTTAAAAAGAGCCTTGCGAGAATACCGCAGAGAGAACCGATGAGAATCGCAATGATGAGATCCCTGGTGTGAAACTGCGTCTTTGCAGCCATTGTAAAAAGAGGGGCAGTCCCCTTGACCGAAACCATTGCGAGGTAGGATGCAACAGAAGCGACAACTGTTGGCAAAAGGGCATTGGGTGCGAGGTCTCCACGAAAAGGAACCTGCAGCATGAAAATGGCTCCCGTCAGAGGTGCCTTGAACATGGCGGAAAGTCCCGCCCCCGCTCCTGCGAGAAGAAGGACTCTCTGGTCTTCGGCCGTTACGTTGAGAAGACTCAGGATCCTTGATGAGAGAGAGCTGACGGCACCTCCTATATAGGTCGATATTCCTTCCATCCCGGCGCTTCCACCGAATCCAAGAGTGCAGATGTAGGCTGGAATCTTGTAAAGGACGCTGGACAGGCGGATCTTTCCCCGAAATTCATGGTAGCTTTTGACAACCTCTTCCGTTCCTCCCATCCCGTCTATTCCGCCTTGAAGCAGGATGACTCTGGTCATGAGAACTCCGATCATGGGAATCAGGATCACGACCCAGGAGTTCTTGAACAAGTGGTTGTAAAGGGTGAGAAAGAGCATGTGATAGACAACAGTTTCGGTGATCGAGACCAAAAATCCTGTCAGAATTCCGATAAGTGCTGAAATAATGAGAATGCTCCAGTAATTACTGACTCTCCTGAGCTCGCCGAGAATGGAGGCGGGTGTCAGCCAGTGTGGAAGGAGGCTTATGAGCTTTGAAAGGGGAATCAAGATTTTCTCATGATAACGACTACGCCAGCACAGATGAGGGTGATTCCTGTCCAGCGCAGGGGAGGGATGGCCTCATGGAGAAAGGCATTAGCAAAAATCGGGGTCAAAATATAGCCAAGAGATGTGAGTGGGATGATAAAAGAAACATCGGATAATGACAGAAGCTCAAGAAGAAATCCGAAATGGACCGCTTCAAAGGCTGTTCCGGATAAGATGGCCGGGGATGTGATGATCGTTTTGACAAGATGACTAACGGCTGTTGACGAAAAAAAGGCATGGAAAGATGAAGAATGTTCAAATCCTTTTCGGATGAGGACAAAGCCGACGGCTTCCGAGATCAGCCCTCCCAAAAGGAGGGAGATCACCCAGGTCATTTTATGTTTCTTCTGGACGGATGGGCTGATCTCAGTCTGGTCATTCAAGATGAAGACACCTCGCTCCGGTTATTTTTTCTTCGGCAAAATCCGGTTACTTCTTTTTTTTCGGTATTGTTCCCCGATATTATAAGCAGAATGTCTGATGAAGTGAACCGGATCATCCTGTCCTCCCTGTCGTACCTTTTTCAAGGTGGCTGGCTTGGGCTCGGAAGTGGACGCTTTTTCTCCCATGGAGAAGCTTTTAGTCAGCGAGCCCTTGATTTCAATGTAAGGGCAGGTTGTTGTATCTTCTCGGAAGGACTTTTCGATATTGTGTTTCTGACTTTCGAGAGAGTCTGTTTTTGTTGTCCAAACCTTGATGAATGATCTTGTCCGGAGGAAGTATGAAGACCCGTTCCAGTCTGTCTTTCCTGAA
>JAKBTA010000096.1 GCA_021844645.1 Nitrospirota bacterium | reverse complement strand
GGCAAAAGAAGCAAAAGCGGTTTTGGTCATTTTTATTGACGAATTGCAGTATGTAGAAGAAGACCAACTGGCGGCACTCATTTCTGGTCTTCACCGTTGTTCCCAGGAGAAACTCCCGTGACGGTTGTCGGAGCCGGCCTGCCTCAGCTCAGGGGGAGACTGGGGCAGGCCAAGTCGTATGCAGAGCGCTTTTTGAGTTTCCAATCATTGGTCCATTAAGCGCCTCGGACGTGAAAGAAGCCATCGTGAAACCGGCTGAAAAAGTGGGTGTCCATATCGCTGATGATGCAGTCAACGATATCATCGCCAAAACCCAGGGATATCCCGACTTTCTTCAGGAGTGGGGAAAGCATATTTGGGATATTGCACTGAAAAGTCCTATTACCTTTCAAGATGCCAATAATGTATCGACAGAGGTTATAGCGGCTCGCGATGAGAGTTTTTTTAGGGTCCGATTTGATCGGTTAACGGCTATGGAAAAGAAGTACCTTCGTGCAATGGCTGATCTCGGACCGGGTCCACACAGGTCCGGAGACATTGCCGAAAAACTTGGACGTGTTGTCCAGTCTATGGGGCCTATCCGTAACAATCTTATTCTAAAGGGAATGATCTGAAGCCCGACACATGGGGATACAGCCTTCACTGTGCCATTATTCGATGAAATCATGAAACGGATTATGCCGGGAAAAGACTGGGAAACCTCTGCTGGGTAAACAAAAGCTTGTGAGGAGACGATCATCAGAAAATTTGTAGTGGATACCGATGCATTTGGTCATCCGAATAAGTGTCTACAAAGGAACCTGCTTTTGAAACCTTCGGCAAATGGCGCAACAGTCTTGAAAAAGTCCAAGAAGTGAAAAACTTTCCCCCGGGTAGACATCCATCAGTGACTTATGCGGGTTTGCCTGTTTTCAATGTTGCCGAGATGGAGCCGGGTTTTCATGGAAACATCATTCATGTGCTGGAGTTTGGCCTAGGTGACACGGTGAACGCCATCCCGATCATCAAGGGCACCAGAAAAGCTTTTCCGGATGCATGTTTGGTTGTTTATTGCGAAAAAAGATGGCTTGAGATTGTTCGTCCTTATCTTTCAGAAAAAGATGAGCTGATTGGTTGGGATGTCAGAGTTCATGCGTATGAGCGCATATTGAAAGAGTTGAATGGTTCTGGTGTGAGTGGGGTGATCATCCCTTATATGCTGAGGTTTCCTGAGCAGTTGGCATATGGCGAGTCCAAGCAGGAGACCCTTGTCAGAAGATTGAATCTTCAACTTTTTGTTCCTGAGATCAGGCCTGAATTGCCCATATCCGCCCAAGATCAATTGAGGGGAGAGAAGATCCTTTCTGGTGAAGGGCTTGTTAAAAATGCATTTGTTGTTATGGCTCCCAATGTCGGCAGGCAATCGAATAAATTCTGGAAAAAATCCTCATTTGAAGAGCTCGCACGTCTTATTATGGGAGAGCTTGGCATCAGGGTGGTTCTTCTGGGGGAAGGAAGTGAAGTTGATCTTGATGTTCCCGGGATTGTTCGATTTTCTGACCTGACTGTTTTTGAGGCAGGATGGGTTATCTCCCAGTCGAGTTTTTTCGTTGGACTCGATTCAGGACTTTCCCATGTTTCAGCTGCATTTAATATTCCGTCACTGACTTTATATCCGTACGTTTCCCAAGATGTTTTGCCCTTTGAAGTTCGGGTGCACTCACCCTTTTCCTCTGCGATCAGGACTACCTCCCAATGTCCAGAAATCTTACCAATAGATGTCTTAAATTGTATCAGGGTCTTAAAGGGGAGAGGATCCCTTCGTCCTCCGACCTTTTGTCCTGCCTGCGGGAGGGGAATGTGGTATATCGACAAGGCATCCTCCTATAAAGTTTTTCGCCGATGTGTCTGCGGAACAAGGATCACTGTTTCAGTAGGCCAACACCAAACCTTATCAAACGAGGTCCGCCTCTCTTCCTTTCAAGCAAATGAGATGAGGGAGGATACGTTTTCTCTGCCTGAAAATCTTCCTGAAATGCGCCCTTTCCTTGATGGTTTGAAAGGAAAGGATCATTTTACAATTTCGGGGTTCCTGACTCAGAGAATGGATTTTGCTCAGAACAAGTCAGAGAGTATCCATTTTTCCTTGGACGGAATATTGTTCTGCCTGAAGACGCTGGGATATGTGCCCCAAAAAATTATCAAGTCTCAACTAAATGATCAAAGAGAGTCCCTGACTGCAAAGTTCATTGCTGTAGATTGTTCACAGGATTTTCAAAAAATTTCACTCGAATGGGGTGGTCGGAAGCTTGTCGTTCCCGACTGGCGATGGTATCTTCAATATTTTTCGTGGGAGTCTTGGGCGAACGAACAACTGCTGGAGCAGCTTCCCAAAAAAGTAGCAGAAGGTGACGGTTTTCGGGCGGCTTCTGAAGTGGCAAAAGCCGTTTTTCGAAGACATCCTTCAATGAAGTCGTTAAAATATCTCATGCGCTATTTTTTGAGGAGACAATTTCGTTCTTCAGATTCTGACCGGAAGTAATTCTTTTTGGATTGTTTCCCTTGCAGGGTTGCCATACGAGGCTTAAAAAAAATCCAATGACGGGGATGAAGTTCATGGTCGTTCTGAACAGAAAGAAAAAATGACTCCGTCAAATTCTGAATCATCATTTTTGGCTGAACGTGATAGCCCTTCCTCCCATAAAGAATGCCTTTCCGTTTGCCTGATCACTAAGAACGAGGAACAAAACCTCAAACGTTGTCTGGATTCTTTGATCGGGCTTGCGGATGAAATCATTGTCGTGGATTCTGGGAGCACCGATCGGACATGCGAGATCGCCAAAGATTTTGGTGCAAAAGTCTTTCAGCATCCTTTTGATGATTTTACCCGTCAGAAGACACGCTCCATCGAGAAGGCCTCATCTTCATGGGTGATGGTGATTGATGCCGATGAGAGGGTGACTCCGGAGCTCAAAGCGGAAATCCTGCAATACTTGAGCCATCCGGAAACCATCAGGTCCATCAACGGATTCTATCTCAATCGACTGAATTTTTTTCTGGGAACCCCAATCCATCATTCCGGTTGGTCTCCGGATTGGCTGTTGCGTGTCTTCCGGAAAGAATCGGGGGGATTGGATGGCCGGGCGGTCCATGAATCGATTGTCGTTTCCGGTCAGACCATGAGACTTCATGGACTCCTTCTTCATGATACACATCCGACCATCGAGAGATTTGTCACAAAAAATCTGGTCTATGCGAGACTTTGGGCCAAGGAGAGATCTTCCACCAGGGGGCCTTCCCTGATGGGAGTTCTTTTTCATCCGCCTGCAATGTTTTTGAAAATGTATATCTTGAAAATGGGTTTTTTGGATGGTTTTTTGGGATTTGTTCTAGCCGTTCTTTATAGCTATCATGTTTTTATAAAATATCTGATGCTTTACAAAGTCAATATTCCTTTAACCGACAGGGACGGTGTC
>JAKBTA010000095.1 GCA_021844645.1 Nitrospirota bacterium | reverse complement strand
CGATGAGGTGGGCCGTTTTTTTTGCGAGACTTATTTCCCGGGTTTCTGTCATAAATGAGTTACTGAATAAAAGCGAGCGTAATCCTCATTCTTCTTCGCCCGCAAGGCAATAGGGGTTAGTGAACGATCTGATTTTCTGTTATCGTGTCCCTATTATAACAAGATCAGACTGTACACTCAGTGGCTCCTGCGAATCCGAAGACTCCACCGGGAGATTGAAGGCCGGAACGGTCCGAGGATAAATGCCTGAGGAGGGACATGTAAGGAGAAAAAGAGAACGTCTTTTTCTCAGGTCCCGAAGAAACAGGACCTTCCGCTCGTGAGACCGGAAAACCATTCTCTAGCGAGGATCGCTCAGGGGTGGAAAAGTTCGTAGGAGAGTCATCGGATCGCCCGGAGCGACCCGATGGAAAGCAGGATAGTTGCTACTCCGGAGATTTCAGAATAGAAGTTTTTATTTATTATCAGAAAATGGTTCAAGATATCGCTGGTTGAAATGGAGCCAGCTTAAAAGAAACGAATATAACAACAGCTTTGACCATAAAAAGAACCAATTCGTTTTCCGATTTTTGCAAGATGTGTGTATAGCGCCTGGCGGCATAGAAGATTTTCTTCCTGTCGCAACATTGATGCCCCACTATGCCAAAATGGCGATGGCATTCTGGACCATATGCAATCCAACATATAAGGAGAACACCATGGGAACCCATGAAAACCCCAATGTCCCCCAAATCGGGACACCCAATAAAAAAGGTCAGATCATCACTGCCCCTGAAGAGATTTTTTTCAACTCTCCCCGTACTCAAGCCTTCCTTACAGGATCTGAAGTCATAAAAGAGGCTGTCAAAAGAAGCAGTGTCGATTTCTCGGTTGCCTATCCCATCACCCCACAAAGTGAAGCGTCGTCCCTTGTTGGCGAATTATATGCGGATGGATATGTCGGCGATTACATGAGAGGCGAATCGGAGTTTGCTGTTATGGGACAATGTGCCGGTGCAGCTTTCGGCGGCGCCCGTGTCTTTACCACTACAGCCGGACCAGGAACCCTTCGTGCATTCGAAAACTTCCCGATGTGGGCCGGAGCAAGGCTTCCCATTCAGGTTGTCTTTACCGTCCGGGGCGTAAACTCTCCGCTGACAATTCAGCCGGATACCCTGGAAATTGCATTTATGCTCGAGACCGGGATGCTCTTGTGGCACGCAGAAGACGCACAGGATCTTTTCGACTTCATGATGAAAGGGTACATCGTTGCCGAGCTTCCCGAGGTCCATCTTCCGATCGGTGTCATTTGTGACGGATTCTTTGTGACTCATACAAAAGATGTCGTGAGCATGACGCCCGAAAATGTGGCTCTTCCCCATTACAATCCCTATGCGAACCCCACCCCTGTAATGGATATGGAAACGGCTCCGATCCGACACATGAGGGATCCATTCATCATGAAATCAAACTATATTTCCTACATGACCCATGCCAGCTGGCAGCTTGAAGTCAAAGCGGCAATGGAGCGCTCACGGAAGATGACCAGAAAACTTCTGAATGGACTGATTGAAGTAGAAAACCCCGATGCTGAAATTCTCCTGGTGTCTTCTGGAACGGCCGTTTCCCAGTCAAGGGAAGCCATCCGCCTGTTCCGTGACAAGGGCGTGAAAGTGGGATTGGTCAAGATCAAGACGATCAGGCCCTTTCCAAAAGAAGAAATTCGGGAAGCGACAAAAAACGCCAAATACATTTTTGTCCCCGAATTCAATGTCGCCGGCTGGATGGCAAGAGAAATCGCCTCAGTTGTCGAAAGAAATGAGAGAGTGATTGCGGGACCTCATGTCGCTGGCGGTATGACCATGCCTCCAGAGGTCATTGTCGAAGAAGTAGAGAGAACGATTGCCAGGATGAACAAAAAATAAGATATCACGGGATTCAACACTTAAAATATAGTCACCTAGGAGGTTTTCAATGAGCAAAGAAAAAATTGTCATCAATCCTGAGTTCTGGGACATTATCCCTCAGGATTACCGGGATCTCGTTGACCATGCCACATATGGAAAAAATGATCGTGGCTGGAAAGATGTCGGTTCTTCCACCGAGCTGATTGCCGAGCATTCCCTTTGCGCAGGGTGTCCCGAGTCAATCGCCTTCAGGCATATCATGGCCTCGATTCCCGCTCCGGAAGATACGGTCATGGTTGGATCGACCGGTTGTACCAGTCTTGTTTTCCCGATGGTTGCGGTCCAGAACATTCATTCCCTGTTCGGAAACCAGAACGCAATCGCCACAGGGCTTAAAAGGGCATTGGCTTACCGTTTTCCAAATCAGGTGAAGGACGTCATCGTTCTTGCCGGTGATGGAGCGACTGTAGACATCGGACTGGATATGACACTCCAATCCTGGTTTCGTCAGGAGAAATTCACCACCATCTGTTTTGACAACGAGCTTTATGCCAATACCGGAGGTCAAGAGTCCGGCCTTATGCAGAAAGGTTTTGTTGCAAAGATGGCCCCCCAGGGGAAAAAGTTTGAAAAAGTCAGACTTCCGGAAATTGCGAGAGAGTCTGGTTGCGCATATGTTGCCGTTTTGACGACCAGCAAGCCCAGCCTTGTCGAAAGGGTTGTAAAGCAGGCTGTGTTGATTGCCCGCGAGATTGGCCCCACATATCTTCAGATCTATACCCCCTGTATTCTGGAAATCGGAAAACAGAGCATGGAAGGTCTGCAGGAAATGAGGGATTCTGAATCGGCTGGTGAGCGTTTCAAGTTCCGCGAATTTATCACCCCGGAAGCACAGGCGTTTATCGATGATATGAATGCGAAGAAAAAAGCGGACAAGTTGGCAGCTTCTGCTAACAACTGATCAAATCCGTTTTCTGAAGGAGAGAACATGAAAACCAGAATCAATGTTCGTATGTCTGGATTGGGTGGGCAGGGTGTTGTGACCTCAGCCCATATCTTGGCAATGGCAGCATCCAAAGAAAATTTGTTTGCCATCAGTAACCCATTTTTTGGAGCTGAAAAAAGAATGGCTCCGGCGGAAGCTTATGCCCGGATCGGTCCCGAAAAAATCTTTGATCGCGGGGAATTAGTCTTTCCGGATGTGGTCATGGTTTTTCATCCCCAGGTGATCACTATGGGCAAGTCCTATACGATGCCCTTTTTCTCTGGATTGAAAAAGAACGGGATCGTCATCATCAATGATGATATCGACCTTCTGAGTGACGCTGAAAAAGAGGGTCTTGAAAAACTCAATGCTCTTGTTTTTTATGTTCCAGCTACCAAGATTGCCCATGAAGTCGCGGGAACAGAGCTGGCAACCAACATGGCAATGATTGGCAGTCTTGTGGGATTGACCAATGTTGTGTCGATGAATGCCCTTGATCTCGCTCTTCAGGATCGTTTTGGTAAAAAGTATGTCGCATCCGGCGGTACGGCTACTCTTGATGAAGCCATCAAGAAGAAATTTGCCAAGAAAGAAATGCTTCTTCATTGATTTCTGCAACGTAATACATTGATTTTTCCCGCCTTTGGTTAAGC
>JAKBTA010000030.1 GCA_021844645.1 Nitrospirota bacterium | reverse complement strand
GGATGTTCATGCTGCTGCTTTTCTTCGCGAATCACCCGCGCCATTTCTTCTGCCTGATGCAAGATGGCATCAGCCTGTCCCTTTGCCTGGGCAAGAAGTTGGCGGTGCTCTTCCAGAAGACGCTCAGATTCCTTGCGCGCTTTTTCTGCTGCCTCAATATCGCCCATTACCTTTTGACGCCGCTCATCCAGAACTTTCGTCAGGGAAGGCAAAAGATAACGTCGGACAATCAACAGCATCAAGATAAAAGAAAGCACTGACCAGAAAGTCAGTGATGAAAAAAAAGTCTGATCAAACTGAGGCACTTTTGCTCCCTTCCATCGGGATCATCCCGACATAATCGTCAGGATGATCCAACCCCGGTTTTCCGACCTAAGAACGGAGACCCATGATGATGAACGCAATAACAAGGGCATAAAGGGCAACGGCTTCTGACAAAGCAAACCCCAGCCACATGTATTTTGACACCCTAGCCTCAGCCTCTGGCTGGCGGGCAACTGCCTCGATCATCTTTCCGAAGATATAGCCGATTCCAGCACCTGATCCGGCCACACCAATTGCGGCAGCACCCATACCAATCAAAGCAGCAGCATGAACATCCATTACAATTCCTCCGTTTTCCGTTTATCGGGTATTTCAGTGGTTGAGTTTGACAGCCTGTCCCAGATAGACCGCCGACAGGATGGCAAAAATATACGCCTGAATAAAGGCGACCAGGACCTCAAGTAGGTAGAGGACCACGGATATTGAGAACGGCAGCCATTTCAAGTAGATGGCCAGCGCCCCCGTCAGTGAAAAAAGGACAAAAAGAATCGTATGACCAGCCGTCATATTGGCAAAAAGACGAACAGCCAAAGACAGGGGTCGAGCCAGCTGGGAGATGATTTCAATCGGAATGATCAATGGCAACATCCAGCCGGGGACGCCCTCCGGAACCAATATGGACAGAAACTTGACTCCATGTGTGGCAAATCCGACAACAAGACTGACCAGATAAACACCCAAAGCCAGCATCCCCGTGATCAGGAGCTCGCTCGTAATCGTAAACGATCCGGGGACTAGTCCGATGAAGTTTCCGAGGAATACAAAGAGGAACAGGGACAAAATCCAGGGAAGATAGGTTTTTCTTTTCTCTTCACCAATGTTTTCATCCACCACCTTGACCATCGTCTCGTAAAGCATTTCAACAAGGCTCTGCAGCTTTCCAGGCACAATGGAAGCACCCGATTGAAGGATTGACGCAATAACGATCGCAACGCCAATAATGACCCACATGGCCATCACAGCCTGAGTGATCGATATATCAAAACCAAGCATGTGCATCTTTAAGATTGGGTGAAGAAAAAATTCCTCAAGGGGATTTCCGTTCACTTATACTCCATCTTTCTATTCAAATGATTCCTGCCACAAAGAAATCCGTCCCATTACAGATGCCATATGAGGATTTCTATGTCTACAGGAGCTTTTCACCATCGCCTGGAGACTTCTTGGCCTCTTTTTCCGGCAATGGATGTTTGTCGTAAACTGGATCTTCCCCTTTTTCTTCCTTCAATTTGGCTTTTCCCGGCAGCTTCATCGTCTGGTAAACGAGCAACATCCCACCGGAACTTCCAAGAAGAAAACCCAAAAGAGAAAACATGGGAAAAAAGGCCCGGCCCGTCTCCTTGTCCAGCC
This sequence comes from Nitrospirota bacterium, assembly GCA_021844645.1. Next base: position 13,938 of record JAKBTA010000030.1, on the reverse strand, counting down.
AAAAGCCCGCCAGAGCACCCATGAAAATTGCAACCAGAAGCTCTAAACCAACCCGAACAACAAGCATCGGCCCCATACCAATGCCCCCCGGAACATATCCTGGAAGATCCAGAACATACCATTTCACCAATGAGACAAATCAATCCGGAGAAAGATAAAAACTTAGGGGAGCCGCACCGCGCCCGTGAACGATTGATTCAATCTGAAGACTGCAGACGGGTTCTCAAGGCCTTCCGTTAAATCACGAACAAAAATCCTTTTGATTAGATCAAATTTTTTATTTTTTTTCAATACTGCTGTAGGGAGTTGTAGCGAGAACAGAATATGGCCATCTTTAACAGCCCAAGGACTACCTGCTTTCATGAAGTTCAGAAAGGAGGATTTCAGTAGAATCGACTCACAGTGGTCCATGAGAATAAAAAGGCGTGATTTCAACTAACAGGGAAAGATAAGGTTAAAACGGAAACGGACCCATAAGAGATCATCGGAACCACAAGGAGCACTTTCCCAGAGCGTTTTCCGCCATGGGATCCCTACTTTGGAGAAAAACGTTTCCAATGGACATCCAAAAAGCTTTTACCGAACCGGATAAACTCGACCTATCAACTTAACCTGAATATACTGTTCTCCATTCTCTCTTCCCCCAAGACTTTCTCTCCATCCATCCCAAGAACTCCATACCTCTTGACCTTCTCCCTTTCTATGCCTACCATGACCATATGCTCTATCAACGACTACTTAGGGGGTTTTACTCCTACATTCTTATTTTCCTGACCGGGGCAACACTGTTCCTTGCCCTATTTGTAGCACCTCTCCTCTTTACCCATCTGGGCATCCCCAAGGCAGCTGAGGCCACAGGCGTTCTCTTTCCACCCTATTTTCATCTTCTTTTTATCCTAAGCCTCGTGGAGCTGGCTCTCTCTTTCCTTATGGCCGACAGAAAACAGCCATTTGCCAAGATCACAATCGGATCCTGGTTTTTTATCTCAGTAATAAATGGTCTTTTGGCTGGAGTTCTGGGACCTGAGGCAATTGTTTCACGAACCCGCTGGCTTGCCCATCCGGCAGACCTTGCGGAAAAAGCTCATTTTGACAAGATTCATGAGCTCTCTGTCATTCTGAACAGCGTTTCACTTGTGATGTTTTTAACGCTTTGTCTCCCATTGGCCTTTTCATTCAGACCCTCCCGAGACAGGATTGCTTCAGAAAACTCGCCATCCCAGACACATTCCTGAAGACATGATCAGGGTTGATCTCACTGTTTTCAAGTGGATCCCCAAATCCCCACGTCACACCAATTGTCTGAACTCCCGCCTTGAGTCCCGATTCTATATCCAGAATGCTGTCTCCTATCATCACAACTCTGGAAGGGTCAACAGAAAAACGTTTGACCATCTCCAATATTGGTTGTGGGTGGGGTTTTCGATTGACAAAAGTATCCCCTCCAACAATCTCTTTAAACCAGGATCCAGACTCCAGTTTGTCTACTAGAAGTCTGCAAAGCTCCTCCCTTTTGTTTGAAACAATGACATGATCCACGGGCAATTCGGCCAATAAATCAGGGATTCCCTCAAAATACCGGGTTTTATCGGCAATATGCCCGCGATAATATTCCATGAAAATCTCAATAGCCTTTTCCTGCTCTCTCTCTCTTGACTCTGGTGGCAACGCCGCACTCACAAGATAACGAACTCCATTTCCTACCATACGGGCAAAATGCGCCTGATCCACATCGGGATATCCCAATGTTCTCATTGCCTCGTTCGTCGCCCTTACGAGATCTGCACTCGAATCAACAAGAGTGCCGTCCAGATCCCAGAGGATCAACTCTGGGGAAACCTTGTCACGAACCATTTGAGAATCCCTTCAATCACTTTCCCGGATATGATCACCCAGGCGGTTAAACATCATCACCAAAACCACAACAAGAAATCCTGCCATCAAAAGCCATGGGGCGGTTCTGATCACAGTAAGGCTTTGCGCATCCGCCAGCATGTTCCCCAGACTGGGGTGGGGTGGAGAAATCCCCAGACCAAGAAAGCTGAGCCCAGCCTCACCAACGATAAATCCTGGAACAGACAATGTCACAGCAACAACCAGATAGGGAGACATGTTCGGCAATAGATGTTTTAAAAAAATGTCCAGGGGACGGGCTCCGGAGGACTTTGCAGCGAGGACATAATCCTCCTTGACCAACGACATCGTCACTCCCCTGATGACCCTTGCAAGACTGGCCCAACCGACCAGAGCCAATGCTCCGGTGATGACAATGGCTGCCTCTCCCGACGGAATCCCCGGGGGAAACAGTGCCCGGAAACCCATCAAAAGGTAGAGTGACGGGATCGCCATGAAGACCTCTCCGGTTCTCATGATCACAGCATCGACCCAACCACCACGATAGCCGGCTATCAATCCGGCAGTGACGCCGACCACAAAAGAAATCGCAACTCCAAAAAGAGAAAGAAGAAACGAAAGTCGCATCCCAACAATCAAACGGGAAAAAAGGTCACGGCCCAAGGCATCTGATCCTAAAAATGAGATCCGGCCAGGGGCATCAACACAGATCAAATGAAGCTCTGAAGGAAAAACTCCCAGCAATCGATACCGATCCCCCTTACAAAAAAAATGCACACTGGATTCTTTTCCAGGAACAATTCGATAGGTCCGGGTGATGGGATCAACCTGCTCCAGAATGGGAACAACAATCCCGGACGCTGTGACTCTTGGGTAAATGGCAGGCGCATAGGACAAGTCGAAGCGAACATTGTTATACCCATACGGAACAAAAAATTCTCCAAAAAGAGATACAACAAATAAACCCAACAGAATCTTTCCTGCCCACCCCCCTTTATTCAGGAACCTTCCCAACCTACCCATCAATGTTCCTCTCTCACCCTGGGATCAAGGAACCAGAGACAGGTGTCGGCAATCATATTCCCCACAAGCAACATCACTGCACCGGTCATGATCCCACCCATCACCAGATACAGATCCTGACTCATGACAGCATGAAGCATCAGTCTTCCCATTCCCGGCCAGCCATAAACCATTTCCGTAAAGGCTGCACCGGACAATAATCCTCCGAGCTCAAATCCAAAGATGGTAATCAAGGGGTTAATGGCGTTTCGGAACAGGTAACGTCGTCGGAGCAATGCTGGAGAAAGACCTCGGGCCCGGGCAGCGGTCATCCATGGCTTCCCCATCACCTCCATGACTGAAGACTTCATCAAACGGTATAGAACCCCTATTGATCCAATAGCCAGAGTGAATGCAGGCAAGATCAAATGATGAATCCTGTCAACAAAAATCGTCCAGGACGAGCTTCCCAGGACACCAGGACTGGAAGCCCCTCCGATCGGAAACCATCCAGTCTCACCAGCCAGAAGAACACCAAGAATGGCGAGGAAAAAAGAGGGAATTGCAATGCTCAGATAGGAAAATCCGGTCAGAGTCCGGTCAAGGAATCCGTTCGGACGCATCGCACCACGAATGGCAAGGGGAATCGCAAGCCCCCAGGAGAGTAAGACTGAAGTGATCGCCAGAAGAAGTGTATTCGGAACCCTCGATAAGATCAGATCGCTCACTTTGACATGATACGAGAAGGAATAGCCGAACTCCCCCCGAGCCAGAGCTTCTACCCACTTCACATATTGGATTGGCAAGGGCTGATCCAGCCCATACAGGGAGCGAAGCTTGGCGATAATTTCGGGAGAGACCTGGGGATTCAGGGACATTTGGGACAGAAAGTCTCCAGGGGACAACCTCATCAATAAAAATGAAAGAAAGGAGATTCCGACCAAAACCGGAATCAGATTGAGGAGTCGGATCAGGATATTTCTGATCATGAATGGACAATCCTTGCTTTTTGATACACTTGTGTAATATGCGGAACAACTCCTCCCAGGGGGGATGGTCTGATCCCTCCAAGTGTTTTTCTCACAGCTGTAATGCCGTCAGGGGTCACAAGGTCCACCATCGGAAGCTCATGATGGGCAATATCCTGCCATTGGTCGTAGATTTTTTTCCGTTTTTCGGGATCCATCTCGAGTGAACCTTCTTCAAAAAGGCTATCAATCTGTGCCTCCCATGCTTCCTGTGGCTTTTTTTCCCTGGGATTCCAGAGATGCAGAAACCCGGATGACTTCCATACCGCGGCATCGCCATGAGGATCGGTTACCCCTGTGAGACCGAAAAGAAGCATCTCCCAGTTGAAGGAGGTCATTACATTTGTCGCCAGCATATTGAACTGTAGGCCAACAACCCGGACCTTGATCCCGACTTCCCTCAGATTGGATTGCACAATCTGGGCCATCAACATTCTCTGCGGACTTTCCACATTCGTCAGAAGAACAATTTCAACGGCATGTCCAGATGAGTCAAAAAGCCTCCTCTTTTTTAGCAGGAAGCCAGCTTCCCTCAAAAGAGATCGGGCTTTTTCCGGATCGTGTCTGTAGACGGGGTATGTCTGATGGTAAAACGCTTTGACAGATGGTGAAACAGGTCCATATATGGGCTCACCCATCCCGTTTTCAACGATGGAAATCATCGCTTTTCGGTCAATGGACCAGGCAATGGCTTCGCGGAATTTTCTCGACATGAACCAAGCCCGCTTGTAAGAGGCCACAGGAGATCTTGGATTCTGGTTAAAGGTCAAAAATGATTCCGAAAGCCCCGGTCCCCGTGTAAAAAGGGTAAAAGCTGCCCGTTTTGCTGCCGGCTTCAACAAAGACATCTCACTGGGACTCACGCCGTAGAGATCTCCTTTTCCTGCCAAAAATCGGACCAGTTGGCTGTTTGCATCTCCCACAATGCGCAAGTCAATGGAACGAAGACACGGAAGAGGGCAACCTGGAGAAGGCTTAAGCCCGGGAGGGGGAGTATAATGCGGATTGACCTCCAGAGAAACAATCTGACCAGGGACATAACGGGTCATCATGAAAGGACCTGAGCCCACAATGTGCCGGGGGTTTTCCCGAATGGACCAAGACTCGTTAAAGGTTCCCGAAGAAACAGCCGGAGCAAGAACATGTCGGGGCAAGATCTCCGCTCCCAGCTCTTCGAGAAGTGGAGCAAAAGGAACTGCAGTCTCAAAAACCACTGTATAGTTGTCTTTCAGGGAAACATGAATGGGCTTTCCTGCGACCGTCAAAAGACTTCTGATCGGTGTTGCCACTTTGGGGTTATTGTAGACATCCTGATAGGTAAACAGAACATCCCGACCATCAAGAGGGGCACCATCTGACCATTTGAGATTTCTGGCCAGAAAAAAGGTGACCCTTTTTCCTCCTTGGCTGATTTGCCAACTGGTTGCGAGATCAGGTTTGATGGAGCCATCTTCCGGGGATTCACGAGTCAATCCACGAAACAGGTATCCAAGAATCTGGGTGCTTGAAGTTTCAGAGGCAAGGGCTGGATTGAATGTCTTTGGGTCCGACAGGATATCCATCGAAAGATGTCCACCTGTCACAGGATCTCTTGGAGCTAGCTTCAATGAGGCCACCGCCCCCCGCGAACAGCCCGCAAGGAGTATGGCCATCAAGAAGACAAAAGCCGTCCTTTTAAAGGAAGACGGCCAAAACACGATCACTTTTTAGCTGGAGCCTGAGCAGTGCCTGAAGTGGCATTTGGCGTCACAGGAGCTGCCGGCAAGGCTTTCATCGGTTCGTCGAGCATGATCGAAGACCCCACAGGGCTTTGATGAATCAGCGAGAGTGTCAATGAAGTCACCATAAACAAAGTTGCCAGAACCACAGTCATTTTAGCCAAAAATGAAGAGGCGCCCCTGGCACCAAAAAGAGTCTGGCTCGAACCACCGATCATTACTCCGGTTTCCGCTCCTTTTCCGGACTGGAGAAGAACCGCTGCAATAATCAGGATGCAAGTTACAACATGAATAAATGTTATGAAGATTGTCACGCTCATTTCCTTTCAAATAGCCTTAAAAATGGGATGAAACCGTTTTTCGGTCAATCCAGACCATCCCGATCGTGAATGACCGACAAACCTGGCAATTCTTTTCCTTCAAGAAGCTCAAGCGCCGCTCCGCCACCTGTGGAAATGAAGGTCATATTGTCTGCTTCCCCGGCACGGTAAACGGCAAGGGCGGTATCTCCGCCACCAACAACCGTCAGGGCATAGGAATTGGCGACGGCATGAGCCATTGCATAGGTCCCGCGAGAATAGGCATCGATCTCAAAAACGCCCATTGGACCATTCCATAGAATGGTCTTGGCATTTTCAAGAACCTCGGCAAAAAGACGGACTGATGCAGGACCAATATCGAGAGCGGTCCAACCCTTCGGAATTTCCTGATAGGGAACAATCTTTGTCGGTGCCTGGGGATCCATGGATTCGGCCACGACACAATCAACAGGAAGATACAGCTTGAAACCACCTTTTTTCGAATCTTCGATCATCTGTTTGGGAATATGCAGAAGGTCATCTTCCACTAAAGAATTTCCAATCTCAAGACCCATGGCTTTGAAAAAAGAAAAGGCCATGCCACCGCCAATGATGAACTTGTCCACCTTTTTTTGAAGGTTCGCGATAACACCGAGCTTCCCTGAAACCTTGCCACCACCCAGAACCGCAACAAATGGACGGGTTGGAGCAGAAATGGCACCCTGCAAATACGTGACTTCCTTTTTCATCAAAAAACCGATGGCGGCGAGAGAAACTCTCCCGGCCACACCGGTCACGGATGCATGGGCCCTGTGAGCCGTTCCAAAAGCGTCATTGATGTAAACGTCACAAAGATCCGCAAGTTTCTGGGCAAAGGCCGGATCATTTCCTTCTTCCCCAGGATTGAATCGAAGATTCTCCAGAAGAAAAACATCTCCGGGAACCATCTTTTCCACCTCACGGGCAACCTGACTTCCGACAACCTCTCCGTTAAAGATCACATCCTTCCCCAGAAGCCTTGATAGCCTTTTGGCAACAGGAGTCATGCTGTAGCGGGGATTAACATGTCCATCTGGCCTGCCCAGATGGGAGCCAATGATGATTTTTGCTCCCTCATCGATCAGATAGTTGATCGTGGGGAGAGAAAGCCGGATCCTGCGATCATCGGTAATATGAAGATCCGCATCAAGAGGCACATTGAAGTCTGCCCGAAGAAATACTTTTTTTCCCCGGACATCGATGTCGTCAACCGCAATTTTTGATGGAATCAAAGGGTCCCTCCCACATAGAAAACCAGATCGCGTACCCGACAGGAATATCCCCACTCATTGTCATACCAGGCGAGGACCTTGACCATCCGTTTGTCAATGACCTTTGTCGAGAGACCATCAACAATCGAGGAGTGGCTGTTCCCCAAATAATCCACCGAAACCAGAGGAAGATCCGAATAGGCGAGAATCCCTTTCATCGCGCCTTTGGCCGCATCGCGGAACAGTCCGTTGACCTCTTCGATCGTTGTATCCCTCTTTACAATAATGGTCAGATCATTTAAAGAAACGTCCGGAGTGGGGACCCTGATGGACATTCCATCAAGACGTCCTTTCAAATCCGGCAAAACCAGTCCAATGGCCTTGGCCGCTCCCGTCGTTGTGGGAACCATCGAGACTCCTGCAGCTCTCGCTCGTCTCAGATCCTTGTGCGGCAAATCAAGAAGCTTCTGGTCATTCGTATAGGAATGTACGGTCGTCATGAAACCTTTTTCAATTCCCAGAGCATCCTCAAGCACTTTTGTCACAGGAGCAAGGCAGTTGGTGGTGCAGGAAGCGTTCGAAATGACCGAGTGGAGCTTCGAGTCGTAAATCGATTCATTGACTCCCAGAACAATCGTGCAGTCAGGGTTGGGCGAAGGAGCGGAAATAATGACCTTTCTGACCGTTCCATTAAGGTGAAGGGAGGCTTTCTCCTTGTCCTCAAAGCGTCCTGTACTCTCAATGACCAATTGGACATCCATTGTCGACCAGGCAATCTTAGCCGGATCAGCTTCCCGGAATACTCTCACACGATGACCATCAACCAGCAGATCATCCCCTTCGGCACCCACATCGTGGGGCAAGATCCCGTGCACAGAATCATATTTCAGAAGGTGGGCCAGGTGGGCGGAATCGGTCAGGTCATTGACCGCCACTATCTCATAGCGTTCTCCGGAAGGACTTACGCTATTTTCAAGAAATGCCCGGAACGCGAGGCGTCCAATACGCCCGAATCCGTTGATCCCGATTCTGATGCTCATCCATTATTCCTTTCTAAAAACATGCTGGTGGATAAAGATATCCCCTGAATTATGTCTGTTCCCATCGTCTCTTTCAACACAACCCGATCGTCTGCACTCCAATATCCACTTCAGGGTGCTCCCTGAAGGTTATAGAACTCAGCATCAGGATGTTTTTCCGATGTTCCCTCACGAGGAGGCAGCTCCCCTTTTCGAAAAATCTCAGTGACAAAATGCGTACTGTTCTCTGGAGCTCTTCTTCCCGTATCCGGATTGATGCGAACATTGACGATATCATCCGGAACGGTAAATGGAGTATTCGGCAAAAGGGGCAATGCCCCTTTCATGATATCAATCCAGATGGGAAGGGCGGCATGTGCGCCAAACTCTCCCCTGCCCATCGAGCGGTGATCATCCATACCGACATAGACACCAACTGCAATATCAGGAGAAAAACCGATAAACCAAGCGTCCTTGAAATCATTGGTCGTTCCCGTTTTTCCTGCCAGAAGACGTGGAAGAACAAGTGCATCCCTTCCGGTCCCTTCGGAAATAACACTTTGCAGCATTGATGTCAGCATGTAGTCGTAAGCAGGATCATAAACCTTCGTGGGTGACGGAATATGCTCAAAAACGGTTGTTTTCCGAAAATTGACAACCCTTCGGATCGAATAGACAGGCTCCCGGATTCCACTATTGGCAATAACCGAATACGCCGCCGTGAGCTCAATGGGACGGACACCTGACGATCCAAGAGCCAGGGAAAGATCATGGCTCAATGGAGTTGTGATCCCGAGACGTCGTCCAAAAGCAATGACATTTCCGACTCCGATGCGCCTGACCATTCTGATGGTCGCCAGATTGATGGATTCGGCCAGGGCTTTCCTCATGGGAATCGGGCCCAGAAAATCATGTTCGTAGTCTTTGGGCCTCCAGACCCGATGATGAGCCCGATCGGCAAAAACAATCGGTTCATCATGAAGGATTGAGGAAGGTGTGAAACCATGCTCAAGAGCAGAGCCATAATCGACCATCTTAAAGGATGAACCCGGCTGCCGGATGGCCTGGGAAACCCGATTGAACTTGGAACGTCCAAAGCTGTACCCTCCCACCATGGCAAGGATTCCGCCGGTTTTTGGATCAATTGCAACCACACACCCCTGGATCAGAGGCACCTGATCAAGAGAGGCCAAAATACCCCATCCCTTTCTGACCGGGATCCATCCTGTCAAATGGGCCATGACAACATCACCGGGTTTAAGAATATCCACCGGAGAAAAAGGAGAAAGGACTTTCACATCATGGTCAAAATCAGGACCCTTCAGAACTTTGGCTGCCCACAACATTTTTGCTTTCGGAATGAAGCCCGGATGTCCTTCCCATGAAAAAAAGGCGCCTCTCTCCCCAACAGAATTGATCGTCACTTCTTCTCTTCCACCGAGTGAGAATGCTCCTTTTTCCGCCGTGGAAAGCGGAACCGTTTCCCTTTCCACTTCACGCAATTCCCGGGAAGAAAGGTGGCGGACCGCTCCGCGGAACCCCTTTCTCCGGTCTATCGTTCGGAGACCATTCCGGAGAGCATGGAGGGCAATATCCTGTATTCGGCTATCGAGAGAAGTAAAGATTCGCAAACCACCCCCGTATAACTGGGTGGCACTCATCGTCATTTCAAGGCGTCTTCTGAGATATTCAAGAAAATAGGCGTTGGGATTTTTGGACTGGATCCTTTGACGAAAAACGAGTGGCTGGCCATAAGCTTTTTTCATCTCTTCATGAGTGATGTACCCGACCTTTTCCATTCGCTCCAGTGCGACAAGCTGGCGCCTCTTGCTGGCACCCGGATGGGCATATGGGGAAAATTCCACAGGAGAGCGGATCAAACCTGCCATCAGGGCCGCTTCCGGCAATGTCAACGCATGGATGTCCTTGCCAAAAAAAGCCTGTGAAGCCGCCTGAACCCCATAAGCCCCCTCCCCAAAATAAATCTGGTTCAGATAAAGTTCCAGGATCTCATCCTTGGTCAACACACGTTCTATCCGGTAAGACAGGATGGCTTCCCGCAGCTTTCTGGTCAGATTTTTTTTATGATTCAGAAAAATATTTCGGGCCAGCTGCTGTGTAATGGTACTCGCACCTTCCCGAAGATAGCCTGCCAAAACATCAGAAACAGCCGCACGAATAATCGACCCATAAGCCAACGCTCCGTGCTCATAAAAATGAGCATCCTCAACGGCAAGAACCGCCCGGATCACAAGCGGAGGAATATTCTTGAGCGGGAGATATTCCCGGCGTTCCCGATAGAAACTCCCGATATGCTTTCCATTCCTGTCATAAATCCGACTCGTGGTGACAGGGACAAAGCTTTTCAGAAAAGCGACGGACGGAACACCGGCTTCAATCTTCTTCATGAAGATCCAGCCTGCCCCTGCCGACGCCACAATCAAAAGTGACAGGATTACCAGAAAAAACCAGAAAACCTTTTTTTTCATTGTCTGTTTCGTATCCAGAGTGTTTGGGGCATATTTTCTGGTCTCACTTTTTGGGTGGGAAATCCTAAAAAAATAAGGGGCGAAATATCCGATCTTACGGACATCCCGCCCCCTATGGGATCAGACATCTATGATGGCAAAAAGAAAACCGGCGGAAACAGCATCAGGAGAAAACGTTTTCAGAATTCGCCTCTGGGCTGAATCAGCCTTTTTTGAAAAAAATTCCTACTTCTCGAACGACTTGACAATGGTGAAGGACACCAACGCTGCCGCGCCTGTAAGGACAACGAAAATAACAAAAAGCGTTACATTCGCGTTGAAATCGGGATGCGGTGTGAAGGTTCCAAATTTGTAATTTGCCAACATTCCGTGAGCCATGGCCAATTCTCCTTCCGCTCTGATTGATGATTGACTTCCAAAAAACTGCCAAAAAGTCGGCCGACTTTTTGTCCATCCTTCGACTGGACCCGAAACAGATCCAAACAAAAGAAGACCAGAGGATCCTTTCCCCTACCGGATACGATACCAATGATTTCAAGTAAAAATCAACGCCCTGAAAAACTCAGCGGAAAAACCCCAAAAATTAGGGAAAGAGATGTGGAAAAATCCGAACGCTTCTCAAGCTAACGGCCTCGAACCTCACCATCATAATCGATGAACTGTCTCAGGGTAAAAAGGGCCTGGAAGGGAATGCCAGCGGACTCGAACAGTTCACGCCCCCCTTCTTCACGGTCGACAAGGGAAATGACCTTTAACACCTCAAATCCCCCTTTTTGGCAGGCCTGAACGGCCTTCATCCCCGAGCCGCCAGTCGTTACGACATCTTCCACCACCACCACCCTGCCGGACTTCGGGAGATCCCCCTCAATCGGACTTTTTGTCCCGTGATCCTTCTGTTCTTTTCTGACAACGAAAGACGGAATCGGGCACTGGTGGAGTCCACTCACCAGAGAAACAGCAACACTGATCGGATCAGCACCAAGAGTCAGTCCTCCCACTCCATCCGGATGAAGAGGCTCTATCAGATCAAAGAGAATCGATCCAATCAGAAACTGGGCGCGAGGATGGCCCAGGGTCGTCTTTTTCCCGTCAAGATAGACAGGGCTGACCTTTCCTGATGAGAGAACAAATGGATTTTCCGGTCGATACAAAAAAGATCGCTCGTACAGAATCCGGAAAAGCTCCTGACGATCAATCTGATTCGTGCGTGAACGATCCTGAGGATTTTGATTCCTTGGAGAAATACGGAGGTCTGCCAATGATAAGCCATTCCAATATTTTAAAGATAAGCGACTATACCCAAAGCGACTATGACAGGAAGGGTCCTATGACTCAGGAACTCCCTGACTGCTCTAAACTGCATAACTTGCCAAAAAACATTTAGAGGGTTGTTGTATCGAAAAAGGGGAATCAAAGTCAATCAATCCACTTTTTTCAAAACATTTTAGGGGAGGATTCATCTGATTCCATGGAGAAGGGGGAAGGAATCCAATGAAAAATCAGATATGATGAAGAAATTCAAAACACCGGAGGAATCTGTCACCGGAACACAAACCAAGCGGAGAGCCTTACCGCCAAAAACAGGATTCCCATTCATGTTTATCAACGAAGTCTGTACCCTCATGTGCGATGACATCCGCATCGAAAACACCAACAAACTCATACTGATTGGTCTTTATACCCCGAATCCGGCAAACCCGATTCCGATCATCGGAGTCAGGGGACTTCCTCTTTCCATTCCTTCCCTGACATTTTTTCAGCTTCTCGATACAGATCTTACCGAGACCCGAACGTTTCAGGCCAGAATTGAGCATCTGGATACAGGAAGAATGGCAGCTCCCGTCCTGAACGGCCAGATCCAGTTTGCCCCGGGACGTGTTCCAAACCTAATCAAGTTTACCGGAATTTCCATTACAAAAGAAGGACAATACAGCATGGTCCTGGATATTTCCGATCATCCGGTCAAATTCACGAGCTCGTTCGATGTCAAGCTTTTTTAACCAATGAACCCACCCTAAAAAGAAATACAACATAAGGAGTTGAAATGCTTCTTGTCGCAAACTGGAAAATGAACATGACTCGGGCCCAGATCAACGACTACCTTGATGTCCTGTCAGCTTCCCCTATCTGGCCGGCACTGGAAGAAGCGGGGATCGAAATCGCCCTCGCTCCTTCCAGCGTCTACCTCGATCATCTTGTCAGGTCGATCCGGGAAAAAGAACTCCCTATCCGGGTTGTAGCACAGGACGTCTCAACAAGAACGTCCGGTGCCTTTACAGGGGAGATCGGCGTTCCCAATCTTCTGGATATCGGAGTCAGCGGGGTCATACTGGGACATTCAGAGCGCAGACGGTTTTTTGGAGAAACCGATGAGGATGTTTGCGACAAGACAGACCTCTGTCTGAGGGCCGGTCTGATGCCAATCATCTGTTTTGGAGAATCCAGCGCAGACAGAAAATCCGGAAGGGCATTCGATGTCATCAAAACCCAGTTGCAACCGGTTGCCGACAGGGCGAACCTGCTTCGTGAAGATGGCGTCTATACAGCCCTTTTCCTCGCCTATGAACCGATCTGGGCCATTGGCTCCGGTATCGTTGCCGGAGCGACAGATGTCTGTGAAGTCACCGCATTCGGATTTGATGGGTTCACTTGGCCAGAACGACCCAAGTTTCTTTATGGAGGATCCATTACCTCAGACAATATTGTTGAAATATCCGCCTGTGACAAATTATCCGGATTCCTCGTGGGAAGTTCCTGGCTGGATCCAAAATCACTTCTGCATTCTGCCCAGAAAATCGCTTCTGTCATCAAGGAAGGCTCCCTGAGCAAGAGAGCACACTGATGGCTCCCGCTCAAGGAAAGGATGACAATTCCAACTCCTCCAAAATGATTGCCCGTCCCACAAGTTTTCTTTCGATCCTTGAGGAAGCGAAAAAGGCTCCCCCTCTCAGGGTCGCAGTCGTCAACGCCTCGGATCCACTCGTCCTTGAAGGTGTCCTGGAGGCTGTAAGGGAAGATTTCATACGTCCTGTTCTTTTGGGAAATCCATCGGTCATCAATGACTTTTTTTCCAAAAACCCTTCACCCGTTCCCATCGAGATCATCGAAACAGCTTCCGATCGGGAGTCGGCAGATAAAGCGGCTTCCCTGTTTTTTGATGGAGATGTCCAGGCTCTTCTTAAAGGCCATATTCACACGGATACCTTATTACACGCCTTTCTCAAAAAAGTTCCCCTTCCGGGAAGACTTTCCCATATTTTTTGGCAGAGCTTCCATCCT
>JAKBTA010000029.1 GCA_021844645.1 Nitrospirota bacterium | reverse complement strand
TATTTTTTTTGATCAAAACGACCATGAAAGGAGACAAGATGAGTGATTTTCGGCTGGAGGCTGCGATTCTGGCTGCGGGTTTCGGGACCAGAATGTTTTCTCCAATTCCCAAGATGCTGTCAAAAATTCTTGGAGACCCACTGGTTCGCTACCCATTTGAGGCCCTTTCGGCTATGTCCTCGCCTCCGGGGAAAACCTATGCGGTTGCGGGTAGAGACTCGATCGCACATGCCCTTCCCGAGTCCGTTGTATGGATTCAGCAGAAACAGATGGATGGAACGCTCGGTGCTGTGGAGGCGGTGGTATTAAGTCCGGACTGGATATCGGGTGATGCGACCCATCTATTGGTAGTCAACGGAGATGCTCCACTTCTGAGCGGAGACCTTCTCGACGATTTTCTGGGAAAGTCAATGGCATCAGGCGTGGATATGGCCATAGGGACATCCACACTGGACGAGCCTGGCCGATATGGTCGAGTGATCCGGGATCGTTCGGGTGTCTCAATGATCAAGGAGTATGTCGATCTTTCCCTGGAAGAGAAGGCGATTCAGGAGATCAACGCCGGGATTTACCTTTTTTCCAGGGAGGTCCTGAAGACTTTTTTGCCGAAGGTTCTGCCCCATCCCGAGAAAAAGGAACGCTTCCTGACCACTGTGGTTGAACTCGTCCGCGAAGCTGGGGGAGAAGTCGGTGGTGTCGTCTTGAGCCCGGATGTTGTTCTTGGGGTGAATACCCAAGAAGAGCTTTCTTATGCGTCAGGACTCCTGAAAAACCGTATCAACAAAAAACACATGGCGTCCGGGGTCACCTTCTGGGACCCCGCATCAACTTATGTCGGACCCCGGGTCAGGATAGGGCCAGGAACGATTCTTTTTCCGGGTGTAATCCTGGAAGGGGATGTGGTCCTGTCCGAACGAACTCATGTCGGTGCAGGCAGCCATCTGACAGATGTGCACTCTGGGCCGGATGTCACGATTCGCGACTATTGCGTGATTTCTGGTTCCCGGATTGAAGCGGCTGCCATTATTGGACCATTTGCCCATATCCGTCCGGATTCCCATGTAGGGCCGACAGCGCATGTCGGCAACTTTGTGGAGCTGAAAAAAACTTCTCTCGGAGAAGGGGCGAAAGCCAATCACCTTGCATATCTTGGAGATGCGGAAATCGGAGCCGGCTCGAATATCGGAGCCGGTACCATAACCTGCAACTACGATGGAGTCGGCAAGCACAAGACCGTTCTCGGGAAAAATGTGTTTGTGGGAAGTGACACTCAGTTTGTGGCTCCGCTCAAGGTGGGTGATGGGGCGGTGATCGCCGCGGGGTCAACGATTACAGAAGATGTTCCCCCTGACAGTCTGGCTCTTTCAAGAACAAGCCAGGAAAATCGGGACGGGGCGGCCATCCGTTACCGGGAAAGACTTCTTGCGGCGAAGCGTGAACACCAAGTGGCCCCGGGAGGTCAAGGGGGTTAAAATCGGCGCTTTGCTCTGCTAGTATTATTGATTGGGTTACACAAGGTTTTTGTTTCTGTGTTTCATAATGGCTGGAGGGGCACCAAATGGCTGTAAAGTCGGCTGTAAAGGTTGAAACACGAAAACTGATCCCTGGAAAGGTGGAACTTCTGGTTCCGTCTTTCTCTCCTGACGGGACCATGATTTCTTATGTGCAACTCACAGATCCGGATGCCATGAATGAGCGTCGGGACTTGGGATGCCTCACGGTTGTATCGGCTGACAGTGGAGAGGAGATCCTTGATATCAGGGGAGATCTCGTCGCGCTGAACTATCGGGAGCGGGGAAGGGGCTACATAGATCTCTTGCCGGTATGGTCCCCTGACAGCCGCTACCTTTACTTTCATTTTGATGATCCCCAGTGGGAGTCTATCGGGCCGAGGTGGAGCCTTTTCCGGGCGGACCTCAAGACAAAGGAGGTTTTTCAGCTTCCGTTTTCCATTGATCAGTATCGGGTCAATACGGTGGATGTCTCCCCTTCTGGAGAGTTTCTGGCCCTTCATACCCGGCAGAGATGGAAGGATTACACCGAGCGATTTTTCTGGAAGAAAAAAGTCCGCAAGATCCTTGCCGATCAGCTTGTTGTTTCGGGATATTCCGGGGAAAATCCGGTCAATATCATCGACTGGCCGGAAGATCGACTGCACCATCAAGAAGAGCTTGGCGACTTTCACTGGTCTCCGTCGTCTGACCGTTTGGGCGTGATTGTCCGTTTCAAGGAGGGCCGGGGGCGCGAAGAGTGCTTCCTCTATCTTTATGATCCCAAAAATCAGGAACGCCGTGAGCTTTTCCGGACCAGGGAGCATCTGGATCACTTTACCTGGTCTCCGGATGGAAAGTGGATCTTTTTTCATACGAAGGATCCACAGATACAGACTCCATCGAAACGTTATTCCGTCTACCGGGTTGATGTCGGGTCAGGTCAGGCAGAACGTTTGACCGAGCATCAGGAGTTTTTCTATCCGATTGCTCCCCGCGAAGGCTCTGTCATTCTTCTTGAAACGCACCTTGAAGGTGGTGGAAGAGGAATTTCACTGCTGGACCAGTCAAGCGGAGAAATTGCCACTGTCGTGAAGAGCGGCTTCAACCTTTATCCCACATGGGCTCCCTCAGGGAATGCGTTTGTCTATCTGAGAACCAAACCTGACGGAAAACCGTTCTGGACCTGGCCAACAGAGCCGACGCTCCAGATGGTCGGGGGCGGGCCACCTGTAAGACTTGCTCCGGTGGATGCATCATCCCGGCTGATGAGCTGCAAACCTTCCTTTTCACCGGATAGCCGTGAGATCCTCTTTGTA
This sequence comes from Nitrospirota bacterium, assembly GCA_021844645.1. Next base: position 12,981 of record JAKBTA010000029.1, on the reverse strand, counting down.
GCTCAGGACGAAAGCGAGGAAGCGAATGCCAGATTCCCCGGAATCTGGAGATCAACCATCATGGAAGCGGATTCGGAGTGAATTCTGAAGACCTGAACCCCGAGCAGAGGGAAGCGGTCCTTCACGAAGGAGGAGCGCTTCTGGTTCTTGCCCCTGCCGGCTCGGGAAAGACGCGAGTTGTCATCTCCCGTCTGCTTCATCTCTTGGAGAAGTATGATCTTCCAGAGGACCGGATCATGGCGGTTACCTTTACACGAAAAGCCGCAGGGGAGCTGGTTTCCCGTATTCGCGAGGCAAGACCCGGAGCGAGGCTTCCATGGGTCGGGACGTTTCATGCGATTTCCGCCCGATTTTTAAGGGAGAATGCCGACAGGGCGGGGCTGCCTTCCTCCTTCACCGTCATGGATGGCCATGATCAAAGGTTTCTCGCGAGAAATCTTCTGAAACTTTCGGGGGTCAGTGAAGATGAAATCGATCCCAAACAGCTTTTAACAAAAATCAGCCAGTGGAAGATGAGAGAAGAAACTCCGGAGAAGCTCGAGTCTTCGGCACTTTTTGGTCCGCTTCGCCAAATGGCGGTTCTGTATGCAGCTTATGAAAAACGGCTCGCCGAGAACCAGGTTCTCGACTACGATGACCTTCTGATCAGATGTATGATGTTGCTTTCTTCGGACCCTCTCCTGCGTTCTGTTTGTCAAAGTCATTTTGCCTATATTCTGGTCGATGAGTATCAGGACACGAATCCTGTTCAGGAAAAGCTTCTGCGACTTTTTTCGAGAGACTTGTCCAATATAACGGTTGTCGGGGATGATGATCAGTCCATCTACCGCTTTCGGGGTGCCGATGTTGGTCATATCCATTCCTTTCCAAAGGAATACAGGAATGTGAAAAGAGTCGTTCTGAGAACAAATTATCGATCAACCGACTCGATCGTCCAGGTTTCCGCCGCACTGATTTCAAAAGCACCCAAGCGTTTTGAGAAGGATGTCGTCTCAACAGGGATAAAGGGTGAGCCGGTAGAACTGGTGCGTTTTTCAGATGAACGTGATGAGGCGGAATCCATCGCCAAGCGCATTCGGGATCATGTCGCCTCGGGGGGGCGCTTTTCGGATCACGCTGTGCTTTTCAGGATGAATGCCCAGTCTGGCCCTCTTGAAAAAGCGTTTTCCGAGTACTCCATCCCCCATAAGGTGGGGTCATCCGGTGCCAGCTTTTTTGATCGCCGGGAGATCCGCGATCTGATGGCCTACTTCCGGATCCTTGTGAATCCGCATGATCGTCTTTCTCTCGTCCGGATCCTGAATGTTCCCAGCAGAGGTCTTGGGGAAAAGGCCCAGGAGCGACTGGCCACCATTTTGCCTGGAGAGAACCCCACGGTCCCCCAGCTTCTGAAAAATTTCGCATACGAGTCCAATCCGAGACAGGCTCCCAAGATTGTCGAACTCGCCCAGATTCTTGAGTCCGGAATCTCCCGGGTTCAGGAAAGGTGTTCTCTCGAGTTGACCTTTTCCCGACTGATCGCTGAAATCGGATACCGGGAATATCTTGAAGGCCTTTCCGAGGGAAGTGATGGGGGAGTCGGGCGGACGGCTCTTCTCGACGAGCTTCTCTCTTTGGCCGGAAGGTTTGACCAATGGGCCAAAACCGAGGGCGTTCTCGACGTTGCCTCCCGTTTTCTCGAAGAAACAGCCCTTTCCCAGGATGATTCCCTTGCTGGGGATGCATCGGGGGTTTCAGACAGGGTCAGCCTTCTGACCATTCACCAGTCAAAGGGGCTTGAGTTCCCCCATGTTGTCGTTTGCGGGATGGAGGAGGGAATTCTCCCGATCCGGGGAAGGGATGTGACGGATGTGGAGGAAGAACGTCGTTTGTTTTATGTTGCGATGACACGTGCATCGAAGACCTTGTCCCTGACCTGGTGCTTGTCGCGGCAGCTTTTTGGTCGAACCCAATCGGCCCGTCCCTCCCGTTTCCTGTTTGATCTTCCCGCATTCGGGATATGTGGAGACATTCCAAAACGGCAGGATCAGATCGGGACCCCGATGCGGCAAGCTTCCTACACGGCCGGGTCGGGACCATTTTCTCAAAAAACCGTTTTGAAAAAAGCCCCGAACGCGTCCTATCCATCGCCAGCCAAAGAAAAATCGGAACAGGTCGGATCTTCTTTTCCGACGGAAAATCGACACCATGAAAAAGTGGGTTTCCGGATTCGTCACGCTCGTTTTGGGGAGGGAACGATTGTCTCTGTTTCGGGATCGGGAGCGGATCGGGAGCTGTCAATTTCTTTTGGTCCTGGGAATATCAAGAAAATGCTTGAGCGCTATGCCAATATTGAATGGCTCGAGTCAAAAGGTGCCGGATAGTCCGGATTTGTCGTCCGGTCCGTCATCCTTTATAATCGAAAAATCCCCTGTCTGTCAGGGGAAGAGGGGGAGCGAAGTGAAAATCACTAAAGAACAGGTCTTGCATGTGGCAAGGCTTTCGAGCCTGAGCCTTGATTCCGGGGAAGAGGAGCGCGTCGCCCTTGAGCTTTCGCGCATACTCGATTATGTGGAAGGCCTGGCTTCTGTCCAATTGCCCCCCCCCGGGTATTATTGCGAAGGAAGAGACGGATGGATTGACTGTAATGGCCGGGGATATTCCCGCCAGCTCCCTTCCACCATCCACTGTTTTTTTGAATGCACCGGATAGCCATGGAGGATTCTTTAGAGTCCCCCGTATTGTTGAGGAAGGTCGTTAACCCATGTTGAGAGTCATGTTGCGTTCCAAAATTCATAGAGCCACCGTCACCCAGGCGGATCTGGAATACGAGGGAAGTTTGACCCTCGATGAAGATCTGATGGATGCTGCCGGGCTCATTCCTTTCGAGCAGGTCGTTATGAGTAACCTGAATAATGGTGAACGCTTTGCAACCTATGTCATTCCCGGAGAGAGAAAAAGTGGGGTTGTCTGCCTGAATGGTCCCACCGCCAGGAAAGGTGCTGTTGGAGACCGGGTCATTATTTTTTGCTATGCACACTATTCCGATGAGGATCTCAAAAGCTATCGGCCGGTGATCGTCAAGGTTCATCCCGATAACCAGATCCGCTCAAGAGAGTACGGATTCTGATGGGGAAAACACAGGATATCGGAAAGCTTTTATCTTCAGTTGCGGACTTTGCAAGAGCAAGGGATGAAGGTTCTGTCACGATAGAAGAGGTCACGGAGTTTTGTCTTTCGAGAATCGACTCCCGCGATGGCAAGCTCGGGGCCTTTTTGACCATTAATCCCAACGCGAAAAACCGGGCCCGCCAGCTCGACAACCGGCGCTCCGAACTGAGCAAAAGATCATTGTTTTATGGTTATCCCATTGCGATCAAGGACAATCTGAATATAGAGGGTCTCCCCACGACCTGTGCATCCAGAATTCTTGCAAACCACCGTTCCATCTATACGGCAACAGCTGTGTCGAGGCTTCTGTCGGCCGGTGCCGTGGTGCTTGGAAAGACCAATATGGACGAGTTTGCAATGGGATCTTCCACGGAAAACTCGGCAATGGGTATTACCAGAAACCCATGGGATCATGACAGGGTTCCCGGGGGCTCTTCTGGCGGGTCGGCTGTGGCTGTTTCCGGAGGAATGGCTCCCATGTCCCTCGGTTCCGATACCGGTGGTTCCATTCGTCAGCCGGCCGCTTTTTGTGGAGTCCTTGGCCTTAAGCCCACATACGGAAGAATTTCCCGTCAGGGACTGGTGGCATTTTCCTCTTCGCTCGACCAGATTGGTCCATTTGCGCAGAATCCACTGGATGCGCTCCATGTGACGGTTCTATTGTCAGGACATGATCCACTGGACATGACCTCCTCGACGAGGGATCCGCTGGAGATGGTCCATGATTATGAAAAACCGTTGAAAGGAAAAGTTGTTGGAATCCCCGAGGAGTTCTGGGGCGAGGGGATGGATCCCCAGGTTCGGGAATCTCTCGAGAAGTCCAGGGAGCTTCTGGTAAAGGCGGGAATGATTCTGAGGCCGGTCCGTCTACCTTCGACCCAATATGCGGTCAATGTTTATTACCTGATTGCCACAAGCGAGGCCGCTTCCAATCTTTCCCGATTCGACGGGATCCGCTATGGGGAGAGAAAGACTGGTGCCAGGGATCTGAAAGAGCTTTATGAAAAAAGTCGGGGAGAAGGATTTGGTCCAGAGGTCAAAAGACGCATTCTTCTTGGAACATTCGCCCTGTCAGCCGGTTATCAGGATCAATACTACAGAAAGGCCCAGAAGGTTCAGGCCCTTATCAGGGAAGAGTTCATGAGGTCATTCTCAGAATGTGATCTGCTTTTTGCGCCGGTGACACCGACTCCTGCATTCCGGTTCGGGGAAAAGATCTCTGATCCGCTTTCCATGTACCTTTCCGACATCTTTACGATTTCGGCCAATCTTGCCGGGTTGCCGGCCCTCTCGACACCTTCTTTCCCAACATCGAACGGGCTTCCGGTGGGCGCGCAACTGATCGGTCCCCATTGGTCGGAGGGGGTTCTCCTGAAAGCGGCGTCTGTTCTCCATGAAGGTGTCCATCCCGGGCTTGCTCCCTGGAAAGGGGGTTCCTGATGAGCGATGATTCCATCGATCCGACCAGCACCTTGTCTCAGTCAAAGTACGAGATGGTTGTCGGGCTTGAGGTTCATTCCCAGCTTTTGACAAAAACGAAGATGTTTTGCCGGTGTGAAAACCGGTTCGGCGCTGAACCGAACACCCTGACGTGTCCGGTTTGTCTGGGTTACCCTGGCGTTCTGCCGGTGATGAACGAGAGAGCCCTCCGTCTGGGAATCCGTCTTGGTCTGGCATTGGGATGCTCGATTCATCGAAAAAGTTTTTTTGACCGGAAACATTATTTTTATCCGGACCTTCCCAAAGGCTATCAGATCTCACAGTTCGATCATCCTCTGTTGACCGGAGGATCGATTTCCCTTCTTGGTCCGGATGCGGGAAAAACGATCCGGATCCATCGGATTCATATGGAAGAGGACGCTGGGAAAAACCTTCATGCGGGACTTGCGGATTCAAGCCATGTGGACCTCAATCGGGCGGGTGTTCCCCTTCTGGAGATCGTTTCCGAGCCCGATATCCGCTCCCCATCGGAGGCTGTTTCCTATTTGAAGCAACTTCGCCAGATCCTTCGCGCCAGTGGCGTCTCCGATGGAAACATGGAGGAAGGATCCTTTCGTTGCGATGCAAACGTCTCCCTTCGCCTGAGGGGTGAGAGCCGTTTCGGGGTGAAGGTCGAGGTCAAGAACATGAATTCTTTCCGATTTGTCCAGAAGGCTCTCGTCTATGAGTTTTCTCGCCAATCGGAGCTTTTGGATCGGGGAGAGAGGATTCGAAGCGAAACAAGGCTTTTTGATACGGGCAATGGCCGTACACTGCCCATGCGTTCGAAAGAGGAGGCTCTCGATTACCGCTTTTTCCCGGAGCCGGATATTCCCATGGTCTTTTTTCCGGAAGAATGGATTGATGAAGAGCGGAAGAATTTGCCTGAGCTTCCTGAAGAAAAAGCCATCCGGCTTGCACGGGAGTTGGGCATTGATCCGTCCGATGCCAGAACTCTTGTTTTTGAGGAAGAGCTGGTGGTCTTTTTTGAGGAAGCGCTTTCCCATTTCGAACCGATGTCAAAGGTCAGGGGTTTTGAGCTCTCCAAAGGTCGTTCAAGACTGCTCCATTTTGTCCTTTCGGAGGTCTTGAGGGAATGGAACCGAAGAGGAGATGCCGCACTGTCTTCAGGTGGGGCGGCGCAGGGTCTTGCTCATATTCTGGCGGGCGTGATGGATGAAAGTCTCTCTCTCAACCAGGCCAAGGAAGTCTATCTTCTTTCTCTTGACCTCGAGCAGCACCCTTCAGAGGTGATCAAGGAAAAAGGTTTTGCACAAGTTTCAGGGGAGGGAGCACTGTCCGCCTGGATTGACGAGATGATTTCTGAAAATCCGAAGGAAGTCTCTGATTTCTGTTCTGGAAAAGACCGGTTGCTGGGATTTCTGGTGGGGCAGGTGATGAAGAAATCCGCAGGGAAAGCGAATCCGCAAAAAGTCAATGAATTGATTCGCCAAAAGCTTATGCCTTCATCGACATGACAAGACCAGGGAGTCGAACTCTTTCCCTTTTCAAGATGCTTTGTCTGCCGATGCTGGCTGTCCTCTGCCTTTTTCAGACACGCGCTTTGGCGGCTGAGGTCCGGTATTTTCCCGTTGGGGCCATGACGAGAGTCTATTCCGGTCTTGGGAATAATGTCCGTATCAAGGAAATTCAAAAACCCCTGGGAATGAAGGATGGCCGGATAGTCATCGAGATCTCGAGAGAGATCTCCTACGTAAACTTTCCCAAGAGAAAAATTGTAGCCACTTATGGTGTCAATCCCAAGACTGGCCGGGTGGTTCAGCTGACTTCGAGCTCGGCGTTTGGTGACCACGTCTGGACATTTCATCCCCCTCTTCTGATCTATCGCCTTCCTTTCAAAAAGGGAGAATCCTGGGATGTGCAGGATGGACAGAACCGTTCTCACAGCAAGGTCTGGGGGAAGGTGAGGGTGGTCCTTCCGTTCGGGACCATGACCTGCTGGGTAGTGGAAAAGGTGATCACCTATGATCTGATTCGCAGAAAAAGCCCCCAGATTCTCTATGACTACTATGAGCCTTCTCTTGGGTGGGTTGCTGAAGGAGCATGGGCCTCCGATGGGAAGTGGCATTGGTCCAGAAAACTTCTTTCGGTGAAACGCCCTTCGTAAAAACCATTGAGTTTTCCTGAGGGAGATTGAGTTGGGAAAAGGTGAGATGGTTCTGCAGTGGGCTTTTGTCTGCCTGATGCTTCTGGTCCTTGGTGGGGGCTTGTCTTTGGGGGGACACCTTCTTGAGGAAAAACGGGAGTTTTGTCTGACCTGTCATGAAATGAAACCTCTTGGTGATGGCTATTATGCTTCGGGAGCGAGCCGTCATCATCAGAATTGCATCATCTGCCATTCTGGCCCCGGTGTGATCGGTGCTCTTGGCGCCCAGATGACAGGAGTGAAGGAACTGCTGGTCCATGCGATGGGAACTCCTCATCCTGCAGTCTCCTATGTGGGTGGAGTTGTGCCGAATGAAAATTGCCTGAAGTGTCATACTCGCGGCTATGACCGGGCTGCCCATGAAGGGTTTCCTGCAAAAGAGAAATCCTGTGCCCTGTGTCATAACCATTACAAGGATGCAAGCTTCGGTGGAGAGATTCCTCTGGGAACCTTCCCATCCTCGGATCTGTTGCCAGGGGGGAATGTCAGAAAGTTCCTGAAGGCCATTTCCTATCAGGACTCTCCAGACCATGCGTTTTTTGCGAGAAATGGCTACACCTTAAAATAGCCCTTTTGTTTTGGGCTTGCAGGGATGGTCCCTGCAGTATTGATTCAATCAACGATTGGTTTATGGAGGAGTGACGATGAGCGAGATTTCTGAGATCCTGGCGAGGGAAGTGTTGGATTCCCGTGGAAATCCCACTGTGATGGTGGATGTTCTGCTGGAAAGCGGCGCCCAGGGTTCCGCAATGGTTCCCTCGGGAGCCTCCACCGGATCACGGGAAGCTCTCGAACTTCGCGATCAGGACCCATCCCGCTATCGGGGAAAGGGTTGCCTGAAAGCGATCGCTCATGTTCAGGGAGTGATCCGGGAAACATTGGTTGGCCTTCCCGCCGACGAGCAGTCCCTTATCGATGAAACCATGTGCGCCATTGATGGAACCGAAAACAAGGGCCATCTTGGGGCCAATGCCATCTTGGGAGTTTCAATGGCAGTTGCCCGTGCAGCTTCTATGGATCACGATCTTCCTCTGTATCGCTATATCGGTGGCAGCCTTTCCAGAATCCTTCCGACGCCGTTCATGAACGTGATCAATGGAGGTGCCCACGCCGACAACAATCTGGATTTTCAGGAGTTCATGATTGTTCCCCATGGTGCAGAAAGTTACGGGGAAGCCCTCAGAATGGGTTCGGAGGTTTTCTGGACACTGAAGAAGGTGCTCTCCGACAGGGGGCTAACCACCCTGGTCGGTGACGAAGGTGGTTTTGCCCCGAGCCTCGCATCTCATTCCCAGGCTCTGGAGCTTTTGCTGGAAGCGATCCGGGAAGCAGGCTATGAGCCGGGACAGGATGTTTCCCTGGCGCTCGATGCTGCGGCAACGGAATTTTTCAAAAATGGTGTCTATACCCTCTCCGGGGAAAATCGGACGCTCACTACCGCCAGCCTGATCGACTATTATGAGGAACTGATTTCCAAATATCCGATCGTTTCCATTGAGGACGGCCTTTCTGAGGACGATTGGGAGGGATGGGTCGAAATGACACGCCGGATCGGTGGCGCTGTCCAGCTTGTGGGCGATGACCTCTTTGTCACGAATACACGATATCTGGTCGAGGGAATTGAGCGAAGGGCGGCTTCTGCCATTTTGGTCAAGCTAAACCAGGTGGGGACTGTGACGGAAACGGTCGATGCGACAACGATGGCCCTTCAGAATCGCATGGGTGCAATGATCTCGCACCGATCCGGAGAGACCGAGGACACCTTCATCGCGGATCTCGCAGTCGCTCTCGGGACAGGTCAGATCAAGACCGGTTCCCTTTCCCGGGGAGAGCGTCTGGCCAAATACAATCGCCTCCTTCAGATTGAGGAAGAGTTGGGGGACCAGGCCATTTATCTGGGTCTTGAGAATCTTCGCCGGAAGATGAACTGATGTCCTCCCAGCCGGCCCGTCCAGAGCAGCAGGGAAATGACCGGAGGCTTTTTATCTGGCTTTTTCTGATCGCCGGTACTTTTTTGCTGATCTATTCCGCTCGAGCGCTTTTTTCATCGGAAACAGGGCTTTATGCCCTGTTTCATTATCAGTTTGCCAGGAGAGACTTGAGGTCCGAGAAAAGCTCTCTTGAAAAACATGTTCTGGATGAAACAAAGGAAGTCCGCGATTTGAGGCTGGACCCATTTGCACTGGAAAAGGTTGCAAGGGAACGGCAGCACAGAGTACGCCCCGGAGAAATCCTTGTCCTTCCCAAGAGCCAAAACCTCCTTTCCCGAGACTAAATCGCTTTTCCCTTTCGCTTGTAACCATTGCCCGATTTGATCTAGGATGCTCTATACTACCTTTCAGAAGGTAGATCTTTCCATCTCCTATGGGTATTCTGTTGATCGGTGTGATCGGTGGATGATGTTGAGGGTTGGAAAAGGGTGATTAATATGATTGATTGTTATGTGTGGTAACAGATGATCCCAGTAAGAAAAGTTTATGGCGCCAAAGGAACTTTTCTTCTTGAGATTGTTGTTTGGGCTGTTCTTGTTTTTTTACCCGTTCTCGAGATGTCCCATGACGATAATTCCCTTGGCCGGATTGACCACCGGATTGCTCGTCTTTCCCCGATCGAGAACGATCTGACGGGGCTCTTGCGTGTTCTCCACTCTTCCCTTCTTTCCCGTCTGACCCACCAGGGAGCGATCCAGAGCGTTCAAAAACATTATATCGATGGCTTGTTTATCCAGTCCGATTCATTGTTGGCCGATATCCAATCGAAAAAGTCCCTTCTCGATACCGAAGAGAAATCTCTCCTGACAGAACTTGAAACCCGTGTGGAGGCCTTGCACCGGGAGCTTTTGCTCCCGACCGCAGTGGGAGACCTGCCGAGGGAAGCCATGAATGTGGATCTCTTTTCCATGCGTTTTTCCTATGCGTTGACCGATACGGTCAAACGCCTCGTCCATCAGCGAAAGGCGTTATTGGGAAAGAAACATTATTGGCAAATTCTGGAGCTCTTGACCTTTTCCCTGATCCTTGCCCGTGTCCTGTTTTCATTCCTTTCGAGAAGGCGGGAAGAGGAGCTCTATCTGAGATGGGCATCTGAACGGACAAGCGATCTGGTGATCATCTTGTCTCCCGAGGGGAAGATCCGGTATGTCAACCCTTCTCTTGCGAGTTATCTTGGGTCGGATGAAAAAGGATCCTCTCCCAAAAAACAGGCAAAAAAATTGGAGACATCTCTGTCCGGAAAATCCATCTTTCCTCTCGCGGGGAGTTTCCCTCTTTTTTCCAGAATCGCAGGACAATGGAAATCCTTGCTGAGAGACGGCCATGTCAACAGTCTTGATTTTCCTTTTACGGGAGGGGACTCGGAGTTAAGATGGTTTTCGCTCAGAATGACAGAGATCTCCGATGACCTTCTCGGAGTGTGTGGGTACGAATGCCGATTTGTCGACATTACCTCCCTCAAGAAAAGTGAGGGAGAGCTGGCGAGCCAGAAAGAGTGGCTTCGGATCACCATGAATTCCATCGGGGACGGGGTTGTTGCGATGGATCTTTCTGGCCGGATCACCTTCATTAACCGGGTTGCGGCCTTTTTGATGGGGATCAATGAGGAATCTGCGATGGGTCAGGATATTTCCCAGGTACTATTTATGGTTCATGAGGAGAAAAATGAGCGGATTGAGCTTCCGCTTTCAAGAATCCTCCGGGAAGATGTGATCGCCACGATTCCGGGGCCGGTTGCTATCCGGACCTCTTCCGGTGAATTGATTCCGATAACGGATTCCCTCGCTCCCATCCATAATCACCTTGGGGAGATCGTCGGGTCGATTTTTGTTTTTCAGGAAAGTACGGAACGAAGACAGGCTCAGGAAGCCCTGTGGAACATGAAATATCACGATCAGCTGACAGGTCTTCCAAACGACAGGCTTTTTCGGGAACGGCTGATTTCTTTTATTGCTCTATATCCTGAAACAGGGAAGGGATTGTGTGTGTTTGCCGTGGGAATCGATCATTTCAAAAAGATCAATGACACCTATGGCCATGGACTGGGAAATGAATTTCTTCAGCAATTTGCGGCCAGACTTTCAGAGACGATCCCTTCGGGAGACTCTCTGGCACGTCTGGGTGGAGATGAGTTTCTGGTTCTGATCTCAGATTTTCTGGATGCGGAGAGAATGGCTGAAAAAGCCAGGCAGATCTTGATGCAGATGAGAAAGCCTTTCTTATTGGGTGAGCATAAGGTGTCCATGACCGTTTCCATCGGTATCTCCGTTTTTCCCGATGATGGTCAAACAGAGGACCTTCTGATCCGAAACGCGGATATCGCACTCAATTCGGTGAAGGACAGGGGGAGAAATGACTTTCGTTTTTATTCTCCCCTGATGAATCCGAACTCACAAGAGGAAATTGAGCTTCGTGCAGATCTTCAGGATGCGATCAGGGAAGATTCCCTGGAGCTTCATTACCAGCCGAAAGTCAATGCCAAAACAGGTGAAATCGTCGGAGTTGAAGCTCTCATCCGATGGGATCATCCACAAAAGGGAATGCTCCGTCCCCATCAGTTTATCAAGATGGCAGAAGAGCAGGGATTGATTGTCAGTCTGGGGGAGTGGGTCCTGAAAAGAGCGACCCGAGATGCAAAAATCCTGTGTGAACGATGGAGCAGGGTCAGCGTTTCGGTCAATGTTTCCGTTCGTCAGCTGGTTGAGCCGGATTTTTACGAATACGTTCGCAGGGCTCTTTTGATATCAGGGCTGGACCCTTCCCTATTGGTTCTTGAGGTAACGGAGTCGATCTTTGCAAAAGAAATTGCCGAGATAGAGATGAACGTTCAAAAGGTCAAGGAGATGGGCGTAAAATTATCCCTGGATGATTTTGGAACAGGATTTTCCTCACTGGGGAATCTGACCCGCTTTTCACCGGATGAGATCAAGGTGGACAAAAGCTTTGTCGACCAGATGATGTCGGGAGGAAAAGAGCTTGAGCTGATCCGGACCATGCTTTCCATCGGATTGACAATGCGGATCAACGTTGTGATAGAAGGTGTTGAAACCCTTGAGCAGAGGGACTATCTTTTCAAAAGGGGCGCAAATGTCTTTCAGGGATATTTCTATAGCCCCCCTGTTCCCTATAAGGAGCTTTTAGGCCTTATGTCGGCCGGTTTTGCTCCTGCAGGAAGTGAACGGATTGACCCGAGCCTTTCCCTGGACTGTTAGCCGGGGGCCATCGCGTATAGATACCGCCATGTTGCCTGTTCTTTGGGATCAGGGATCTGAAAGAGCAGTGGCAAAACCTCGTTTTTGGAATTCTGCACTTCAATCACGACAAGATTCCCCTGTATCATATGAACGCGAGCCCTGTTCAGGACTTTCCAGTGCATCCCCCGTGCGATATCCTGGGGGATTTTGTCTGACCAGTCAGGAACAGCTAGGACAGCCGTGATAAGATCAAGCTGGTATGTTCCCGTATCTTCTCCCTCAGATGCGACAAGATTGGTGGAAAGCTGCTTCTGGGACTTGGCGGTCTTGTTGATTGTCAGATTGTCGATTTTGCTTTGGAGGTCGGCAATCCGCATGCTTTGGTAGGTCAGAATGGAAACAGATGTGAAAAAGAGAAGGACAATGGATCCTATCGCCACTTTTCTTTCAGAAATCAACGCCCGCCTCCATGATTATCAAAATACCATGTACATCCTATAAAATCAGAACGACCCGCCAGGATCTTTCCCGGCAGGCCGCCCATTGGGTTACTTCTTCTTGTGACGAGATGCCCTGCGGAGCTTCTTGTACTTGTGCTTCCGGATTTTCTTCCGGCGCTTTTTGATGACACTGGACATCGTTTGTCCTCTTTCCTGTAGACTGGTGAAACCCGCTGTCTTTGTTTGAAAATCAACGGGCGGCCATGAATCCATGGCCTGACGCTCCGGCAGTTACCGGTTCTAAAACAGAAAGTTATATCCTAGCGGGTACCGAATAAAAATTCAACTTGTTTGCCTTCAGGCCTTCAGGGTTTGATCTCCTGTCCGGTCACCCCACTCATTTTGGAAAGAGGTCCTGCTATAACTGTGGTCAGGCTGGAAGTGTGAATAAGTGTTTGCGCGGCACTCTTGACGGAATCAGGTGTGACCTCGCTGATCTTTTGTGGGTAATCTGTAAAGTAATCGATCCCCAGAGAATAGTTTTCAATGAAGAGCAAGAG
>JAKBTA010000028.1 GCA_021844645.1 Nitrospirota bacterium | reverse complement strand
CCCCAAACCGGGTCTAGTGTATCGGTCAGATCCCTTCTTTCTCTTTCCTGATCCAAAACAAAAAAGACTTGTCCTTTTCTTCACTTTTCAGCAGAGTGTGTCCTGTTTTTTTGGTCCATGCCTCCATATCCGGACGACTGCCTGGGTCCGTTGAAATCATCAGAACAATTTCACCCACATTCATTTCGTTGATTTGTTTCCTGGTTTTTAGTACCGGCATGGGACACATCATTCCGGAACAGTCCAGTTTTACCGACTCGATATAATCCACTCAATTCTCCTTCACGCTATCCAATAATTCTCTTAACTTATTAAAAAAAATAACAAATAAATGCGTTGACAATCCCCATTGTTCATGTTACGTTTCATTTATGAAACATGACTGATCACTTTTGAAATCATGTTTCATGGCTTTTCTAACATTCAAACCCAATGAACCACTAGGGGATATGATCCGGTTCCCAAGAGAGCATGGAGCATGTTCATTCAGAAGGAGCTCATCATGAAAAGAATTTCTGATTCCGGCGGTGTAGCCTTCACTTATGTTTCTGTAATCGGCACACTGGTAGCACTGGTGATCGTTTTTGGACATTTTTATGCAGTTGCCAACCACACACCCATCGGTGGATTGTAAAACGACCTCCTCCTCAAATCCATCCCTACGAGAATCTCTCTAAAAAAAGGGCGACCCATTCCGGGTTGCCCTTTTTTTGGAAAACCATTTACCATCATAGATTATTCCCTAAAATCCTTGGAAAGACTCACTTTGTTCGCCAGCCGAACTCTTTTCCCCAGGCGCAACAACCTCTTTACTCATCATCAAACCCGAGTCCTCAATCAATGGTTCTTCCTGGTCAGAAGGAAATGCCTCACGAGCCTGTAAAGTCTCAGTCATCTTGGTAGGGGCTTCGTGATCCAGATTTTCAGGAGCTGTTTCCGTCATTTCCCCGGTTCTCTCGCCCGGCTCATGGATGACTTCTTCAGCCATATGACTTTTATGAATTCCTGGTTCTTCCTGCAATGGTTCATCTGTCTTTTTTGTTTCACCATCCCGGCCACTGACCACTTCCCAGGCATTCTTGGCCGCAAGGATGGAAGCTCCCCTTTTGGTCGTTGTCTCCCCGGAGGCCAAAAGCTCCTCCTTCACAAAAGCTCCAACCCTGAAGCGTCTCTGGTGGGGAGGACCAAATTCTTCGATAACACGATATTCCGGTTGAACTCCATGGCTCCTTTGACACCATTTCTGCACAAGCATCTTGTAGTTCAGGGAGGGAGGCCGGCGAGGCACCAGGACAGCGGCAATGCTCGCTTCGGGCTCTTTTCTTTCCTTACCGTCTTTCGCTTCCTTGATCACATTGGCCTGTTCAAGACCAATGACAATTTCCCGAAGAGGCTGGGCAAACCAAGGGATCAGAATCTGTCGAACCGTTTCAAGGCCATACTCAAGATATAGACATGCTGTCAGGGATTCCAGGGTATCAGCCAGAATTGACGGATTATCCCGGTCTCCCGATGAATGGCTTCCCTTCCCCAAAATCATGAAAGAACCCAGATCCATTCGCCTTGCAATCGAAGCCAAAATCTGTGTACTGACGATGCTCGAGAAAATCTGGCCAATATCCCCTTCATTAGCGGTGGGCCAAGTGTTCAAGAGATACTCGCTCACAATCAGTCCAATGACTCGGTCTCCTAAAAACTCCAGGCGTTCATAGTTTGGAACAGGATTTTTTCTGCCTCTTTCGTGAGATGCGGACCGATGGGTCAACGCCTCTTCAATCCTAAGGTTTTCCTTTACAGGAAGTCCCAGAATACGAATGAGTAATTCGGGTGATCGGGGAAGGGTCTTCCCCCGATATTCAAACAATACTGCCTCCTCTTCGAATTACCGAAATCAAATTGTGAACACAATATAACGGACGACATTCTCCCACAAAAAGGACTTTCAAATCCAACAGATTCTTCCATTTTTCAGATCGATACCAATTTTACAGCCATGACGTCCTGCATGGACAGGCTTGATTCCTCACCCCCCTGTTCGATACATACGCTTTCACCATTTAAAGAAACGACTTTACCTTCTATCGAGCCCCAGGACAGGAACCCTCCAGGAAAACTTCTCTCTATCAAGACAGGCAAATCCCGTTGCTGGGCCCACGACAGAAGATCCTTCTGATATCGGTGGGCGCTCGTTCCTCCCCATCCGCACCACATTCTGAGAACACCTTCATCATGGGAAGAAAGGGATTTTTCAAATAATTTTGTCAGTATTCCCCTCATTGCATCCACATCACCCATAGCCCGGTGGGGATTATCATGAATCACCCCCATAGTCCGGACAAGTTCAGTCAACTTATAGGACGAAAGCTCAGGTTTCATTCTGCGGAAAAGAGCAAGAGAGTCAATTCCCGGATTTCCTAAAGGGATTTCGCCCTGCCGGATCAGGTCCCTGTTGATCATTCCCAAATCAAAAGACAGATTATGGGCCACAACGATCGCGTTTATCAGATGATTCTTCCATTTCCCATATAACGCTTTCAAGGGAGGATAGCCTATGGTCATTTCTGTTGTAATCCCATTGATCCGGCTGACTTCCTCCGGAATGGCCCCCCTGACCACCGACCAGGCTTTCCCCCCGGAACACCTCGACATCACCCTGCCAGACGGATAATCCCCACTCCACGACTCTCGCCTCCGGGTCCCGTAACAGACCCGATGTCTCCACGTCGAGATACGCAATGTTCAACCGGTCCCCCTTCAAGATTCTTCATTCCCGGATAAGGAGATCGTTCCGGCTCCAAGAATGATCTCCCTATCAAACAATATTGCACCAACCTGTCCTGGAGAAACCCAAGGAGAAGGTTCCATAAGAGTCAGTCCAACCTTTTTCTGGCCAGGAGAATACCAGGATATCTGGCAAGCCACCGGTTTCATTGAGGACCTGAAAACGACCGACAAGGGGGTTTTAATGGAATCGGGATCTGGACCACTCCAATCTTCAAGGATACATTCCTCAACAGAAAGGCTCTCTTTCGAACCAAGAACGACTTGCTTCCTTTCGGGAATAATATCGAGGACATACACTCGTTCTCCAAACCCTGTTCCCATCCCTCTTCGTTGACCTCGCGTAAGTCCCAGACCACCTTCCATCGATCCGATCTTTTCCCCCGATTGCCCGACGGCTTCCCATTGTCCCTTCATTTCCAAGGGAATCCAGCGATCAAGGTAAGACTTCAGATTTTTATCCGACACAAAACAAGCTTCCATGTTTTCAACCATCTCTGAAACCGGAAAACCGGAATTTCTGGCAATCTCCCGGACTTCTTCCTTCGTCAATTCTGCCAAGGGCCATTCAAGTCGCTCAATTTCAGACGACTGAAGCTTTGCCAAAAAATAGGACTGGTCTTTTTTGGAATCTTTCCCTTTCGCAACATGGAAAGCTCCCGTAAGAGGGGAATGGGTCTTTCTGGCATAATGACCTGTTGCGACTTTCTGAATATTCAGGGAATCGGCAAGCGCCATCAACTCATGGATCTTCACCTGAGCATTGCATGTCACGCAGGGATTCGGGGTTTGAGCCTTCAGATACTCCTCACGAAAGGGATCCATGACCTTTTTCCGGAACGCATCACGCCGGTCAACCATGATAAATGGGATCGAAAGAATTTCTTCGCAGAGGTATTTGACCATGGGCACATGACAGCATCCCCGTTCGGACCAGGGACGGGAGGTTTCGGGAGATGTCCCGCATTCAGACTGATCTTGTGGGTCCCATATTTCGATGATAGCCCCGGTAACGTCATATCCTGCCTGTTGCATCTTCAGGGCGGCCACAGCGGAATCCACTCCTCCGCTCATTCCAACCAGGACTTTATTATTCATTTTCTTGTCTTGTCGGATTCTCCGCTCCCGGCTTCCGGCATTTCACATTGACCATTAAAGATCACCCCTTCCTCAACCAGCAATGATCTCGTCTGTATTTTTGCCCTGACTTTTGACGGTTTGACAAGATGGAGAGAATCCCCCGATTCGATTTCCCCGGTGATCTGGCCACCGCAAACCACAGTCCTGACCCGGACAGCTCCATCGATTTCGGCCGTTTCCCCAATGATCAGAGTGTGGTTTGAGATAATCTCCCCATCGACCTTTCCATCAATTCGCATGGTCCCTTCAAACTGGATCACACCTTTAAAGTAGGTTTCCTTCCCCAGGAAAGCCGTTATGTTTTTTCCGGACAAACCGGACTGGTTCTTGAACGAATTGCTTTCAGATGACATTATTCAGACCTTTCGCTTTCATAATCGGGAGTAAGACCCAATCGCCCAAGAAAGTCATTCAGATCCTTCTCATCCTGAATGTCGACCGTAATCTGAAACGCTTTTTTCACTGGTTTGATCCGGACAGCCCTTCCAAAACTTGACGTCAAGGTTTCCTGACTTGACACTGCCCATTCGGGAACGGCTTTTTTGGGAAACGTTTTTTTCCCAATATTCTTTTCAAGACTTCTGACAGAGAGACCCTCTTCTATAATGCTGTTTTCCCACTTCTTCTGCATCTGGGGGTCTTTGATGCCAAGCAGGATTTTTGCATGGCCCATATTCAACTCTCCGGTCTCCAGAAGGCCCAGCGTTTCAATAGGCAATGCAAGAATGCGGAGATAGTTTGCAATGGTAGAGCGTTTCATGCCCAAATGTTTGGCCAATTGTTCCTGTGTCCAGGTACATTCTTCAATCAACTGGTTCAGTCCCACGGCGATTTCAACAGGGTTCAGATCCGAACGCTGCAGATTTTCGACCAGAGCGATCTCGAGCAAACTGGTCTCCGGAATATCCTTGACGATTCCCGGAATCGTTTCCCAGCCCAAACGGCACGCTGCCCGGTACCGTCTTTCTCCGGCCACCAGGAAGTATCCCTCTCCCCGACTGGGAATTTTGGTCAAAATAATCGGCTGGAGAATTCCATGATTGGCCAGAGAGTCCATCATCTCAAGGAGCTCTTCTTCCCTGAAGGTCTTCCTCGGCTGATAGGGATTTCCCTGAATATCCGTTACCGGAATCATGAGGATATCCCCCTCATGGCTCGGTCCTTCTGGTTCAAAAAGAGAATCAAGCCCTCGTCCCAAACTGTTTTTAGCCATATGCAAGGATCTCCCGTGCCAAATGCAGATACGATTGGGCCCCGCGGCTCATCGCGTCATAGAGAAGAACTGGCTTACCGTGGCTTGGTGCCTCACCAAGAGTCACATTTCTGGGGATGATGCTTTTAAAAACCATCTCGGGAAAATGATTTTTCAACTCATCCAATACCTGATTCGAGAGTCTGTTTCTCTTGTCAAACATTGTTGGGAGTATTCCCTCGATTTCAAGGGAGGGATTCCATGACTTCCTGACCCGTTCAAGCGTTTTCAAAAGATGGGACAATCCTTCCAAAGCAAAAAACTCACATTGAACAGGTATTAAAACAGAATCGGCCGCGACCAGGGCATTAATCGTGATATAGCCAAGAGATGGAGGGCAATCCAGAAAAATAAAATCATAATCCGAAAGGGAACACTCTGCCATTTTTTTCCGAAGTGTCAGATGTGGATTTGACATTTTGGCCCCTTCAGCTTCAAATCCTGCCATCTGCATCGTTCCCGGCAACAGCGATAAGTACTTCAGACTTGTTTCCAGCATGCACTCACCCATCGATCGGGTTCCGGCAATAAACTGATAGGATGACGGTGCCGAAGGAGAAAGGGAGATACCCAAACCACTTGTCGTGTTTCCTTGAGGGTCCAGATCAATGATCAGAACTTTTTTTTCTTCAACAGCCAGGGACGCTGCAAGATTGATCGTTGTAGTCGTCTTCCCGACTCCACCCTTCTGATTTGCAACCGCCATGATTCTTGGCATTCAATCCTCCGCCCGAGCGATATACATAGTCTTTTTAGCCGATTGTTCCACGTGGAACAATCCTCATCAAAGGCCGGTTTGGCCAGACAAAAGAGCTTCTGAGACATAAAAGTCTGCCACTTTTCCAGACTGTCCGGATTCCTTAAAATCTTTGAATGTTATCCCATGAACAGCCATGGAAGAGCAAGTCAATAAAGGAAGATCCTCACCAAATTTTCGAATCCGGATCGGAGAGTACAGAGGCAATAGCGGTAAACACGCCTTCAAAAGATCTTCCCAGGAAACTGCCTTCGACCAGATATCGACTTGGCTCCCTGAAAGATACGGCTTAATCATCGTAATATCTTCCAGAACATGAA
Source organism: Nitrospirota bacterium (assembly GCA_021844645.1). The sequence goes on along the minus strand of JAKBTA010000028.1, from coordinate 9,891 downwards.
CATTGGACAGTTTGAGGTTTCCGGCGGCATACAGTAGAAAGGTCATTTTTTTTTGGCGACGCTCAATTAAGAATATGGGCCTGGCAGGATTTAAAATGGCAAAAATGATTCCTGGAGATCCATTCCCGGATCCCAGATCTACAAGAGGAAAAGGATCATTCTGCAAGGAGAAATACCTGGAGGCACTCGCTGGCTCAAAAATGAGATTTTTTTGGATTTCGCTTTTGGTGTGGAATCCTGTCAAGCGAACCCTGGAGTTCCAATGGAGTAACAAGTCGCAATATTGATCCAGAAGACGTTCCTGTTCAGCCACCATGAACCGACTTTTGACGCTTCAGCCTCATCCTGAGAGCCTCAAGCGCTCCAGGGCTGACGCCTTTTACCTGACTTGCATCAGAAAAAGTCCGGGGGTTTGCCTTTCTCAGACGAACCATCATTTCAGTCGAAATCCCAGGGACATCTTCTTGCAGGATTGAAGGAGGAATGATCGTCTCGGCTGCCAATGGACTCCGCGAATCATGGATCTGAATATACCCCTCATATTTGACCTCAGACTCAAAAGCAATCTTCCAGGATATTGGCCATGAACACAAAGCGGAGGAATCTTCGGAAAAGAGATCATCAAAAGACATTTCAGGCCTTTTCAATTGATCAATCGCCTTTTTCCCGTCAATGACCTTACGGGAGATCTCTCCCCTCCCCGCAGAAAATTCCTCCATCTTTTGAAGGAATCCCTCTTTCTGGTCTTCCCCCAACAATCCAAGTTCAATGGCGACCGGAGAGAGACGCATATCCGCATTGTGATAGCGAAGGGAGAGACGATTTTCCGCTCTTGAGGTGAACATCCGATAAGGCTCGTCAATTCCCTGGGTTACAAGATCATCAACCATGACACCGAGATACGATAACGACCGGTCCGGATACCAGAAGGAAGAGCCGCGGGCATAAGCTGCCGCGTTGATTCCGGCTACAAGTCCCTGCCCCGCGGCCTCTTCATAACCAGTCGTCCCATTAATCTGCCCTGCAAGAAAAAGATTTTCCAGATGTTGAACCTTTAAACCATGATCAAGCTGGTCCGGAAAAACGAAGTCGTATTCCACCGCATAACCGGGGCGCATGATGGCGGCTCTTTCAAGACCGGGGATCGATGCGACGATCTGTTCCTGAACATCGACCGGTAGACTCGTGGAGATTCCGTTTGGATAGACCTCATCGATTCCAAGACCCTCCGGCTCAATAAAAATGTGGTGGGAGTCCCGGTCAGGAAACTTGACGATTTTATCTTCAATAGAAGGGCAATATCGGGGACCAATCCCGCGGATTTTTCCGCTGTAGAGGGGTGAGCGGTCAAGGTTGTTTCGGATGATCTCTGATGTTTGGGCCGTTGTCCTGGTCAGATGACAAGGAATTTGAGCACCTTCATAAAAAATCCCGGTTGTTTTTCCAGAGAAAAAAGAAGGAGGATCATCCCCAGGCTGAATCGTTAATTTTGCCCAGTCTATGGTTTTGCCTGATAATCTTGGTGGTGTCCCGGTTTTAAGGCGGCCGAGCTGAAGCCCCAGATCTTCCGATAGAGGTCTGGAAAGTCGTTTTGAAGCCCGGTCTCCGGATCGTCCTCCTTCAAGAGTGGAAAAGCCCTGATGAAGGATACCCGAGAGAAAGGTCCCCGTCGTCAAAACAAAGGACTTCCCGGAAATTCTGGTCTCGTCGTGAAGAAGAAGAGATTGGACCTTCCCCCCTATCACCTCAACGCCGACAACCTCTCCTTGCCTCAACGAGAGACCAGGATAGGACTCCAGAAGTCTTCTCGCCAAATCACGATAACGATACCGGTCGGTCTGGACCCGCAGAGCCTGAACAGCATAACCTTTCCGGGTATTCAGCATACGAAACTGGAGCCCGGACTGATCTGCAAGCCGTCCCATGCCCCCGCCCATAGCCTCAATTTCTGCAACAATATGCCCTTTACCGATCCCTCCCACGGAAGGATTGCAGGACATTTGCCCGATCATATCAAGATTCAGCGTGATCAGAAGAGTGCGGAGCCCCATCCGGCAGGAAGCCAAAGCAGCCTCAATACCAGAATGACCTCCTCCTACAACGACCACATCCCATGAATTCACGATTCCTCCAAACTACTTCCCGATACAAAAGGTTGAAAAGATCCGGTCATAAACTTCTTCATGAGAGACGACACCAAACAGATCCTCCCACTCTCTGCGCATTTGCTCAAGTCTGTGGAGTGACTCGAGAAACTGGCCTGCAGAAAGCGGAATCCGCGCCTGCCTCATTGACCGTTGAAAACGCTGTAGCAAATCCAGTCGGATTGGAGAAGAATCCCCTCCAGAGTTTACGGATCCACCCTCATAATAGATCCTCGCCCGTTCGCCTATTGCCATTAAGAGCTCGGGAAGCCCCCTTCCCGTTCTGGAAGAAACGGGGTAAAGGACGGAAGGAGCAGGAGAAAGCTCCTTTAGAAAACGGTTGAGGGAGCCCTTTGGAAGAAGGTCCGACTTGTTCAGGACTGTCAGAAACTCTCCCGTGTGGTTCAGTAAGACAGGAGAAGGATCTTCGGGAGTCCGCAGGAATATCCCAAGAGAAATCTCTTTCAGGAGAGATTTTGTCATCCGGATTCCCTCTTTTTCAAGAGGATCATCTGTAACCCGAATGCCCGCTGTGTCCAGAAGGATCACATCCCCAAAAGCGGTTTGATAGCGACCTTCGATAACATCCCTTGTTGTTCCCGGAACGGTCGAGACTATTGCTCTCGACTCTCCGAGAATACGGTTAAAAAGGCTCGATTTCCCGGTATTGGGATGGCCGACAAGAGCGACGGTGAATCCGGATCGCTTTTTCAGCCCCCGTTTTTGATCCCGTACCATGGACGAAAGTTTTAGCAGGATCTGGTCCATGCGGCCAAGGAGATCTGAAAGCTCAGGAGCTTCCTCATCGGGAAGATCCAGGTGATCCACTACGACATAAAAATGAGCCAGAAGGGCGACCAGATCCTCCCTGAGGCGAGCCAAAGGATCATCCGAAGGAGATATAAAGTTTTTTAAACCCTGCAGATAAGTTTGATAGGAAGGAGCCTGAATCATCCTGTTCAGGGATTCAGCCTTTAAAAGGGTCATCTTCTTGTGCAAAAAAGCCCTGTAGGAAAACTCTCCAGGCTTTGCCGTACGGGCACCAAGGGAAATGAGCAGATTCTGGATTTTGCGGAGAGAATGGGGATTTCCATGCATCTGGAACTCTAGGATATCTTCCCCTGTAAAGCTGTCGGGCGCTCGGAAATACAAAACAATCCCTTCATCAACAGGAATCCCGTCCAAATTGATAACAGAAGTCAGATAAGCGTGTCGGGGGGTAGGGGATTCCGGAAAGGGAGAAAGAACCTTCCCAAAGGTGGAGAGCAGATCGGGCCCCGACAGACGCACGATCCCCAAGGGACCGGGAACCAAGGGTGTCGCCAGGGCAACGATCTGGTCCATGACTTTCTCCTGATGTCAGGCGGACTGTTTTTTCAGGTAACTCGTCGTCAGATATTGCTGAAGGATCGTCAGCATATTGTTGACCAGCCAATAAAGAACAAGTCCAGACGGAAAATTCAAGAAGAAAAAAGTCATGATGACAGGAACGACCATCATGACTTTCTGCTGTACAGGATCCGGAGAGGCCGGATTCAGACGGTATTGGAGAATCATTGTCAAACCCATCAGTACAGGAAGGATATAGTAAGGATCCTTCAGGGAAAGATCATGGATCCAGAGCATAAAGGGGGCCTGACGAAGCTCCACCGTATTGTTCAGAATATTATAAAGGGCGACGAAAACAGGGATCTGGACCAACATTGGCAAACATCCGCCAAGGGGATTGACCCGCCGTTCCTTATAAAGCGCCATTAAAGCCTGATTGAGGGCTGCCTTGTCGTCTTTATACTGATTCTGGAGTTTCTTGATTTCTGGCTGAAGTGTCTGCATCTGGTGAATGCTTCGATAACTCATGAACGCCAGTGGAGAAAAGATCAGCTTGATGATGATCGTCACCAGAATGATCGCCAGACCATAATTATGAAAAACATGGTGAAGATAGGTCATCAGGAGAAAAAGCGGTTTGGCAATGAGACTGATGAACATGATCCGGCCAAACATGAACCATCCGAAATCGATCGTATCAATCAGCGAAGGGTTTTGGGCTTTTAGAAGCGAGTATCTTTTGGGTTCACCGATAACGGAAAAGGTAGCGTCTCCCAGTGTTTCCATCTGGATCCAGGAGTTTGCTCCCGAGCGATGGATATCGGAAAGGGAAACTCCCTTTGGATTTGCGAAAAGCCCGATAAAGTACTTGTCCTCGTTTCCAAGCCATGCAAGGGGATGATCAAAAGAAAAAGCTCCGTCCTTCTTGACCTCTTCCATCTTCCCTTCCGTCGAGTGAATCGGGCCCTGAAACTCCGTTCCGTAGCTCTGGGTAATTTGCGAAAGGCCGAAATTCTCGCCCGACCCGAATACAACGGCCGCCTTGCCGGGGTTTTTGATTGCGACAGCGACTTCATATCCGGATGAAGGAAGCGTCAATGACAATGTGACGGGGTTCCCGTTCACCATGAACTTTTCTTCAAGAAGCGCCGATCCGGTCGAAATCGACTGGGCGGTCATGGAAAGAGGATTTCCGTTGAGGGTGATCGTGGCCGGATAAAGAGGAATCAGTGTTCCGGAAGATTTGGTGTAAAGCCCCATGGAAGAGAAACCGGGTTTCCGGGGAAGAAGTTCCAGCGGTTTACCATTGGAAATGTGAGAATAATGGGCCAGTTGCCAACCGACAACCTGTCCGGATTTCAGGGAAACGGTCCAGTGGACATCGGATCCATTGATCGGGGCTAGTGCCGTCAATGGATCATCAACCATCGGGATCGAAAGGGCTTCCAATGTTTTTTGTGCGGTAGGAGGAAGATCCTTGGTTTTTGGTTTTTCCCAGATGGTATAGATCAGAAAATTGAAAGCCAGAACGATCAAGACAACCGGAAGGAGTTTTTTTAACATTGAGGTAAGGACCTTTCCTTCATATCCAATGAATAGGGGGAGAAAGCTCAGAAGGGGAACCTAGGGATCGTCCCTGCCACCGGGATGGAACGGATTGCACCGGAGGATTCTCCAGAGGGATTTCCGAAAAGCCTTCAAAAAAGGGTATTTCCGAAAAGCCTCGGCAGAATAGGATGAGCATGAGGGTTCAAAACGGCACGATGGAGCCAACCATGGGGACATGAAGCGCTTGTAAGCGACAATCAGACCGATGGAGACCCGTCTGGCCGTTCCCGCAGGATCTCCTTCAGGGCTTTCTGCAGGTGAGCCTGCATCAGGAGAAACTCGACCTTGATGGCCGGACGTCTTCCCATGAAAATCCATTGCCCCTCCGAAATGAGTCCAAGAGGCCGGATCGCTTCGCGTATCCGGCGGCGGATACGATTTCTCTCATGAGCTTTGCCAAGCTTGCGGCCGGAGATGACTGAAACCTGTAAAGCATCACCTGGCTGATAAAATACGACACATTCCTGGAGGGAGATCTTGCGGGAAGGACTCCGGATCATCTCCTGAATCTGGGATTTTCGCAGAGGGACCCACTTCAAGATACGAAAACCTGAGTCAAACGGTCAGGCGATGACGACCCTTTGCCCTGCGTCTTTTGATCACATTGCGTCCCTGTGGCGTGGACATTCTCTTCATAAAACCATGTGTTCTCTTGCGCCGAAGATTGCTCGGCTTGAATGTAATGGACATGGTGCAATTTCTCCCTTATGAATTGGGGGGCGAAAGCCCCCCTGATTACGATTGTTTCTGTCCGGACAGGTTCAGGCAGAAGGAACCAGCTCAACCTTGAGGTTGGCCTGGACTTTCTCTCCCAGCCTGACGGGAACAACACAATGTCCGAGTTCCTTTATGGGGCGCTCGAGATGGATTTGTTTGCGATCAAGATGAATCTCGTGTTTTTGCAAACCGTCGACAATATCCTGAGCCGTAACCGAACCGAACAAACGGTCAGCATCCCCAACCTTGACGGAAAGGGTAAGCTCCATCTCTGAAAGGCGTCCTGCGAGAACGAGAAGTGACTGATGGTGTTTCTCGGCACGCTCCTTGGCCTGCTTCCGATGAAGTTCAACAAGCTCAAGATTATGCCTGTCCGCTTCAATGACCAACTGCTTGGGCATCAGGAAGTTTCTGGCAAAGCCCTTTGACACCTGAACGAGATCCCCAGCTTTTCCCAATTTTTCAACATCTTGCTTTAAAATGACAGAAACTTTGCTCATGGCTCCTCCTTTAATCCTTAACCGGGGAAAGTTATCAGATCTGGACAATCGAGTCAATCCTAATTGGAAAATCCAAAACGCCTACCCCTTTTCCGGGTCTAGATGACCCCAGATATTGAGGTAAGGGCAACCTACAACAATTGTAAACAAAAAAACATTTTTGAATTCATAAAGCCGTCCCTTTTTCACACCAGATTCTGGATGAAGAGAGAGAACTCCACTCTTCTAACCATCGGCATCAATATTGCTTAGTCAAGAAAACCACCCGGGCTGACGAAAGCCTGTCGTTCAAATTCTGTTTTATCCCACTGTCAAAACAAATCACGATTCAAAGCGAAGGAGCTGTCGCCATCAATTGCGGGCGAATACTGCCAATGGAACGCTTACGCTTATTTTGCGCTTTTTCAAAAATCGGTCTGGGGACATTCCGGCCCAGGGAATTATGGGGATCGTTCTTCGACCTCTGGTTCCTTGTGCCCATTACCGGAATTCTCGTCGATTCCGAGTCGGGAGGAGATGCCAGAAGTCTGGGTCTGAATTTCCTCTACCTCGGATGCGCCTATCTTATGTCCGCGCTGATCTTCAGAACACCCCTCCCCCTTCAGCCCCTGAAAGTCTGGGCCTTTCTCTTTCTGATCCTGCACCCGACACCCATGATCGCATCCATTTCAGCGGTTCTATTGGGAATATTGCTCTTCCTGTCCGGTCAGTCCGGACTCACCGACAGACTGTCCCGTATTCTGGACGATCGCGCCATCAGGGGAGTGAAACGGGCGGTCTCCATCTATGTCACCAGCGTGGGGGGGATTTCTCTCCTTCTTTGGGGTCTTCATCACATTCCGGGGATCAACCTTTCCCGATTTACGGGATCGAACCCAGGGTTCGGCCCCCATGCACCAGGAAGCCTTCTTGAAGTTCTTCTACTGGTTCTTCCCCAATTGCCGGTCACTCTTATCAATGGAATTCTGGCAACGGTCCGGGAAAAGCAGACATCCGATACTCTTTCCGAACAGTCCAGAGACAGACTGACAGGAAACATCACCTCGTGCTGGCTGGGTCTTGCCAATCTTCTGGCCGGTTTTTTGGGTTTGCTTCCCTTCTGCCACGGCTCCGGGGGTCTCCGCTCTTACCGGAGGCACGATATCCGGACCATTCTTCCGTCTCTTTCTTCATCCGCCGTTCTGATCGCTCTCGGAGCGATTTTGATACGGGAGAAAATCACCTTGCCCGGACCGGCATTTTTCGCCCTTTTCCTCGCCGGATTCCTTTTTTCGGAATATCTCATCGCCCGAAGGGGTCTCCTGAAATCCGGAGTCTACGAGAAGGTCTCAAAGGCCGATCAACAGAGAAACCCTCTTGAGATCTGGATTCTCTCAGGGGGAATGATCTCTGGTCTCCTCGCTCTTGGGGGAATTCCGGCGGTAATGGTTTTTCTTCTGGGAATGAATACGGTCCTGACCATTTCAAAAACAAACCATCGTCTGGAAAGAGCCCCTGGACAAGGAGCCGTCCTGACCATTACAGAAAACATTTTGATCCCGGGAAAAATATGGGAAGCAAAGAGCGATTTCAGACCGGTCATGAAGAAGAACCGGATCTTTACCAATAAGCGTTTCGTGGAAGGAACAATCACTCCATCCTTGTCTGAAAACAAGCCCTCCACAAGGACCAACCGGTTCAATCAGGGAATCGATTTCCCGGTATTTGCCGACGGGAACGCCCTGATTTCCGATCCCCAGATTTCATCTTCGTCTCCGGTAAGGGGAGATCCGGAACAGATCAGCACCATGAGATCGCTCTATCGTCGCCCAAGAGAAGCGATCGATATCATCCCTGGATCCATTCTCCTTTTGTTCCTCTTTTTCTTCTTTGTCCTGCCCTGCCCCCAATCCTTTCCCAAAAAATCCAAAAACATTCCACTTGCCCAGAAAAGACTCTTCTCGGGACCCACCCGAATCCGCGCTCCATAGATCACCTCCGATTTCTTGCGACCACTTCCAAAGACACAGTCCTGTCTTTGGAACATTCACTTCCGTCGAAAAACACAAGAATCGAAAGGGATCGCCATGAGACCGTTTCATATCACAAGAAGACACGGAAAACCGCTTTTTCCGGTGAAATATTTGCTGTTGATTCTCCTTGTATCAATACCCGGATTCAAACAGGCTTTTGCCGATACCCAAAGCCAGACATCTCCCGCCACAGCCGACAAAATCAAAAAATCGGACAAGGCCGGTAACACCCCATCACCGGATGGTGACGGATTGTCCTGGAACGGGATAGATGCCCTTAAAGCCTACCGGAAGATGTGGAACCCTCTTTCTGCAGGACCGGAGCTCATTCCCATGGCCGACACCGCCCCTCCGGGAGAGTTCTATATCCGGCCATTCTTCTATGGCCAGTTTACCCAAGCCCAGTATACCGACAGCGGAGGCATTCATTCCCTTCCTGCCGGCTTTTACCAGACACAGCTTCTTTCCCTTGCGGAAATCGGAGTCGGACTGACGGACAACACCCAATTCACCATTTTCCCATCGATGGTCTCGCTTTGGTCCGGAGCCGACGGACGGATCAACAACGGAAGCGGATTCTCGGATCTGACCATGGAGATCAAGTACCGTTTCTTTGTCCAGCACCCGGACCGGAAAATCCCCTCGATGGCATTCGCCATGCATGTGACCCTTCCAACATCAAGCTGGACGAATGCTCCTGTTCCTCCGGGAGGATTACCCCCTCTTGCCAGGATTCCATCCACCCACTATGGAGCTCCGGCCATCACCCCGGCTCTTCTGACCCGTTATATCGCCAAACCATTTCGACTCTACGCAGATTTTTTCTACACATATGACTTTCCAAACAATGCGGCAATAGCGGGATCCCCCGGAAAACCACTCGTCCAGTTCGGAGATATCGCCCAGTACCGGCTGGGAGCCGAAACCATGATCAATGACAAAACAGGCACCGGATTCATCTTGGAGTTTGCCGGGGAGTCCGGTCTCCCCTTCTCTGTCGACGGCCTCCCGATCAATGGAGGAGGCGCCCATGTCGGTGCGTTCAACATCTGGGGACTTCAACCCACCTTCGAAACCAATCTGTCCAGAAACATCATCTGTTCCATCGGCGTGCTTTTGCCGATCGCCGGAACCAATCAATACCAGTCGATCAACCCCAATTTTTCGATTTACTGGTATTGGGGACCTGGCGGAGGAGATGTCGTAGCCAGATAGATTTCCGTTGTTATCGTGAACGTTCTGGAGGTTGGAGAAAAGATCCACCAGCCTCCAGAACATGCTTCTCTTTAAAATACAGGAGGACCCGAAGATGGACATACTCTCCGCCATACGCATCGCCATTCCCGTTCTTCTGCTTTTACTGCCCGTTCCGGATGCGGCCTGGTCAAGCTCTCCTGCCCCGACCGGAACGGACAGTCAAAATGGGGCGCCTTCCAATATCCAGCCTCCCTCCGAGGATGATCTTCTCCCGGAGTTCGACAAATTGATGAAACCGGACTACCTCCCATGGGGACCATTGACAAGCGGCCCATTTTTTACAGGGAACGCCAATACCGTTCCGGTCGGATCCTTTTTTGTCCG
>JAKBTA010000094.1 GCA_021844645.1 Nitrospirota bacterium | reverse complement strand
ATTTCCTGACCCTTATGGTATGATTCTTGGCCGTTACCTACCGCTCTGGGGGATCGTCTAATGGCAGGACGACAGTCTCTGGATCTGTCTATCTAGGTTCGACCCCTAGTCCCCCAGCCATCTTAAAGCCTTTATTTTCAACATATTCTCAAACAATAATCCTCGAAAATTGACTTATTGGAACAATTTTGGAACACTGAGTTTCGAAGAATTGTAATCATCTTCGGGAGGTGTTTCCTATGGCAACGTTCGACAAGCGGGGCGATCTGCAATGGCGGGCACAGATCCGGCGGAAGGGTTACCCGGTTGTGCGGAAGACCTTCGATTCACGCGCCGATGCAGAAGCCTGGGCCAGGTCGGTCGAGAACGAAATGGACCGTGGAGTGTTCGTTTCCCGGACTGAAGCCGAAAACACCACACTGGCCGAAGCCCTCGATCGATACGAACGAGAAGTGTCTTCTCTCAAAAAAAGTGCGTCCATCGAGCGTTTCTATCTCCAGCAATGGCGGAAGCATCCTCTGGGGAACCGTTTTATTGCGACCATCCGATCGTCGGATATTGCCGCCTGGCGCGATACAAGACTGACGCAGGTTGGCCCGACTTCTGTTCGGCACGAAATGGAAATTCTCTCCCATCTGTTCAATATCGCCAGCCGTGAATGGGGCATGGTTCTGCCCAATCCCGTCTCAAATGTCCGAAGGCCGAAGCCTGCTCCAGGGCGTGACCGAAGAGTTACGAACGATGAAATCGAACGGATTTGCAAAAATACAGATTCTGCGTCGTTGCCGCTCATTCTCCGATTTGCTGTCGAAACGGGAATGCGTCGGGGCGAGATCGCCCGGATGCGTTGGGAACATATCGACCTTAAAAAGAGAACGCTGAAAATTCCCGTGACCAAGACAGACCAACCCCGGACAATTCCTCTCTCACGGAAGGCATGTCAAATTCTGGGCCAGATTCAAACCCGTCCCATCGATGGGCGGATTTGGGAGTTGTCCGATCCTCTCTATATATCGAAAGCCTTCGACAGGGCAATCAAAAGGGCGGGAATCGAGGATCTTCACTTTCACGATCTCCGTCACGAGGCCACAAGCCGGTTCTTCGAGAAGGGACTAAATCCCATGCAAGTGGCGGCCATTACGGGGCATAAGACTTTGCAGATGTTAAAGCGCTATACTCACCTGAAGGCGGAAGACCTGGCAGAGTTATTGAAATGAACTGTGGAGAAAATACTTTTTCGTCGCCAAGCGATGATCAATCCCCAAAAAAACAATCTGAGTCGACAATGCCAGTTGTCAATGGTTTTGCGGTCGAGATTCCGACACTTAAATCGCTGTTTATCGAGATGTGCTTTGGCGAAACCGTGCTGAGCACCGGAACAGCTTTTTTAGTTGCCAACAACCGCGAGTCCCATTGTGCTCTGGTGACCAATCGGCATAATGTAACAGGCAGACATCAAGAAACCGGAGAATGCCTAAGCAAAACTGGTGGTGTACCCAACAATATTGTTATCTGCTTCCATAAAAATAACGACTTCATTGGCGAGTGGTTGCCTCTGAGGTTGCCCCTATATCGGAGCGATGAATCTCCATACTGGTTCGAACATAGCATATTGGGGGAGAAAATAGATGTTGTTGCGCTCAACCTAACCTGGGGCAGCGACGTTCGCAAATTTCCATACTATTTTGAAACCGAGCTGGATCGCTTTGGCATTGTTATCGGGCCAGCTGAGCCAGTGAGTGTGATCGGGTTTCCGTTCGGTTATTCGTCCACTTCGCGCTTCCCGATTTGGACGACCGGCTTTCTCGCACAAGAGCTATCTCTGATTACGCCAGAAAATCCTTCCTTTTTGATCGACTGTAGAACTCGCCATGGACAATCTGGTTCCCCAGTCCTTGCTTATCGCGTGGGTAACTATCGAAAAAAGAACGGAGATAAGATTTCGTCTGTTTTATCACCGACTCCAGTTTGGGAATTTTTGGGTATCTATTCAGGTCGACTCAACTCAGAATCAGATATAGGGCGTGTTTGGCACGCCTGCGCTGTCGCCGACGTTTTAGCTGTGGCAGCCGCTGACGCTTTAAGGAGGGAACAGAAAGATAAGGGTGATGTATGACCTTCACTGGTTAGAAAATGGGGATCAGCGGATTGAAGTCATCGCTAAGCCACCGGTTCAAGAATGACTTTTTGTCCCAGTCGTTCCAGCTGTTTCACATAGCGTCGGATGGCATGATCTTTTTCCCGCTTCTCCAGGTAGGCCGATCCAAGTTCGGCGTATGGCTTCCTATCGGACAAGATGTGATAACTGATGACGAGGATTGAATGAGCCACCGCTACAATCGCTTTCCGATGGCCCCGATGTCGCATGATCCGGCGATATTGGGCCGACAGGGTCGAATCGGTGTCTCGAACCGCCGCCAGTGCGGATTCGGTAAGCGCGATCCGAAGCCACCGGTCTCCCTTTCGGGTCTTGCCCGACTTATGTTTCCCTGCGCTTTCGTTGTTTCCAGGGCACAGTCCCGCCCAGGAAGCCAAGTGTCTTGCCGAAGGAAAGCGACTCATGTCGGGTCCGATCTCCGCAATCAGAACCTCGGCCGTGCGGCGGTTCACCCCGGGAATGGTGTCGAGCAGGGCGACCGCCTCATCGAAAGGGAGCATTTCCTCCTCGATCTTCTGGCTAAAAGCTTCGATCTCGTCTTCCAGATAATCCAGATGGGCGAGGATCCGGCTGACCAGAAAAGCATGATGGGATCGGAATCGGCCGACCAGGGCTTTTTGCAAGGCCGGAAGCTTCTTCTTCAACTTTCCTTTGGCCAAGTCGGACAAGGCGGCCGGATCGGTGCTCCCGTTCACCAGAGCCTCGATCATGGCCCGTCCCGAAACTCCCAGGATGTTCGTCGCCACCGACGACAGCTTGATCCCCGAATCCTGCAACACCTTGTGCAAGCGGTTGGCTTCCCGCGCCCGCTCCTGGATCAGGATCTTTCGATGTCGGGTCAGGTCCCGCAGATCCCGGATCGGCTTGTCCGGCACGAAGCTTCCCCGCAGAAGCCCATGCTCCAGAAGCTGCGCGATCCAGGCGCAATCCGCCACATCGGTCTTCCGGCCCGGCACGTTCTTGATATGGGCCGCATTGACCAGAAGAACGCTGAACTCCTCTTCCAGAAGGTAGTAGACAGGTTTCCAGTAGACTCCGGTGCTTTCCATCGCCACCTGGGCTACCCCCAGGGATTCGAGCCAGTCCCGAAGAGCCAGAAGATCCGGCGTCGTTGTTCCAAAGGTCTGGATCTCCTGCACCGTCTTCCCACCTTCATCGGACAGGCGCACACAGACAGCCACCGTATCCTTGTGGACATCCAGCCCCGCACACCGCTCGACCAGCTGTTCCATGGAATCCCTCCCTCCAAAATGGTGACGACAGCGATAATGGATGTCGTTCCCGGGGAGCCTCCTCATCAGCGACTCTGGTTGGCGTGCTCGAGGCAACAATGCGGGGTTCCGGAAGTCTCCCTCGTCAGACTAAAGACGGACTCCTGGTTCGGTACCAAGAAAACGCGACGTATGGCGAGAACGACAGGAAAAAGGATACCCCATTTTCATTCTGCAGGGTGAGCCCTGCTCATGACGACTAAAGCCTCTCTAAAATCATGGCGAGGCTCCGGCTGCTCCCTCCCGGGAGCGGCCGGGATACCCGCCCATCCTGCTGAAAATATTTTCTTCTCCTTCTTCATCCTTAGCACCGCTCAAGATCTCAA
>JAKBTA010000093.1 GCA_021844645.1 Nitrospirota bacterium | reverse complement strand
GGGAAATTTTTCTTTTGAGCGATTGAACTGCATAAAAACAAGGTTCCAGATTTCCAGATACCGGTCACAGTCACACCCAACCATACAGTCAGGAGATCCACAGGAAAACGCTGGCCCCTGATCCACCAGAATCTCTGAGCATGGGCCGCAAGGACCCGTGTCCCCCATTTGCCAGAAGTTGTCCTTTTCCCCCAGACGAACAATCCGGGAGGGATCGACTCCCGGAAGGGCCGACCATAAGGCCATGGCTTCATCATCATCCCGAAAGATCGTTATCCAAAGTCGATCCGGATGGATGGCAAGCTCTTGTGTCAGAAATTCCCAGGCATAGGCAATGGCCTCTGATTTGAAGTAGTCTCCAAAAGAAAAATTTCCCATCATCTCGAAAAAGGTATGATGTCTCCTGGTAAAACCAACCCTGTCCAGGTCATTGTGCTTTCCGCCGGCCCGAATGCATTTCTGGATAGAAACAGCACGGGAAGTCCTGGGCGATTCAAGTCCCAAAAAGATATCCTTGAAAGGAACCATCCCGGCGTTCGTAAACAACAGGGTCGGATCCCCCGCTGGAATCAGTGAGGATGAAGGTGTGACAGCATGGCCCCGTGATTCAAAAAAATGCAGATACTTCTGCCTGATTTCCCAGGATGTCATGGGTTTTACTCACGCCCCTTTCTCGCACCTGTCGACGGATTGGCCGGAGGTGCACCAGTCTGATCGAATGGCAAAGAAGGCATTGACAGTTTTTCCCGCAAAGCCACCTCAACCTTGAGCGCTACATCAGGATGTGATTTGAAATAACTTTTGACAGCCTCTTTACCCTGGCCTATTTTTTCCGTTCCGAGAGAATACCATGAGCCTGCTTTTTCAAGGACCCCATTCTCAACACCAAGGTCGATGAGTTCGCCAATTCGGGAAATCCCCTCATTGAAGCTGATGTCAAACTCCGCCTGTCTGAAGGGAGGAGCCATCTTATTTTTGACAACCTTAACCCTTACCCTGTTTCCAAGGACCTGATCCCCATCCTTGATCGCTTCGATTCTCCGTATGTCCAAACGAACGGAAGCGTAGAACTTCAGAGCATTTCCACCAGTGGTTGTTTCGGGATTGCCGAACATCACACCGATTTTCATCCGGATCTGATTGATGAAAATAACGGTCGTATTCGATTTTGAAATCGAGGAGGTCAGCTTTCGAAGGGCCTGGCTCATAAGTCTCGCCTGAAGCCCCATGTGGGAATCCCCCATTTCTCCTTCAAGTTCTGCCTTTGGAACAAGTGCAGCTACCGAATCAACCACAACAAGATCAATGGATCCGGAACGAACGAGTGTCTCTGCAATTTCAAGAGCCTGTTCCCCTGTATCCGGCTGGGAAATCAGCAGATCTTCCGTCTTGACCCCAAGCTTTCTCGCATAACTGATGTCAAGAGCATGCTCAGCATCAATGAAGGCTGCTATCCCACCCCGTTTATGAACTTCCGCGATTGCCTGGAGGGTCAATGTCGTCTTTCCGGATGACTCCGGGCCAAAGATCTCGACAACCCTTCCCCGAGGATATCCGCCAATACCCAGTGCCAGATCAAGCGAAAGCGATCCTGTCGGAATCGCCGGAACAACCACAACAGGCTGATCTTTTCCCAGCCGCATGATCGAACCTTTACCAAATTGCTTTTCAATCTGGGACAAGGCAAGTTCCAATGATCTTTGACGATTTACTTCTTTTTCTTCGGCCAACATTCCCCCTTCCGAAATACCAGCAGGTATTTCGCAATCATCAGTACGATATCGCGTGGCAGAATGCCACATTCAAAACAGACTATAATTCCACCCACAAAAATTCATTCAATCCAGACGGTTCTCCATTTTACACCAAAAGCCCCCCCATGTTGAAATAGAAAAACTCTTTTCCACTAAAAATGGGGCTGAAAGGAGGCTCCGGCATTGAGACCGATAAAAATAAGCTGTCCAAGAAGACCTGCGACCAAACCTGCAAGAACATCGTCCGCCATAATGCCCAACCCTCCTGGCAATCGCTCCAGATCAGCGATGATCCAGGGTTTTTTGATATCAAAAACACGAAATAGAAAAAATGCCAGCATCATTCCTGAAGGAGTGTGGGGTAAGATTGAAAGTGCGACAAGTTGGCCCGCAACTTCATCGATGACGACACAGGAAGGGTCCGGATCAGAAAGCTCGGCAACAGCCTTATGGCTTGCAAAAAGACCAAGGAGAACAATGACAAGGATCAAAAGGATCTTGGTTGTGAACGCCGGACTTGGAAAGAGTGCCCAAACGACAACTGTTGCCAGACTGGTTATGGTTCCTGGACCATAAGGGAAATAGCCAAGGCCGAAGACGGTATAGACCCATTTCATTCGGCCAGCCTGATAAACAGCATTCCTTTCCGGATCTTACAAACCAAGACTTCGGACATGATGGTCCAGAGCCACGAAAAAATCATCCCCCATCAAAAATCGGATAGTGCCTTCCATCGAGCGGTACATAAGCGGACCGATTCCGCTATCGTGACAAGGAAGGTGGGAGAGGTAGGGAGTTGACTGGGATCGGAGGATCGTTTCCCCATCCTTGTTATAGACACCCAGAGGATACTGGACACAATCAAGTGGTTTGAGCGCCATCCAGTTCATTCCCTGATCGATGGCATAGGCATGAATCGAGCAAACATTTTCCATCCGGTCATTTTTTGTCAAAAAAATACAGGAGTCCATTTCTTCACCGCCTTCCCCTCCCTGCCGCACAATCTCGTTACAGCGGTAGTCCGACTCAAGATCGATCGCCCTGGCCATCGCAAGGACTTCATCTCCGTCAAGCTCACATCCATCAGGGCACTGGGTTCGACAGTCTGCGACGAATGTCCCCCTCTTTTCAAAGATCTTTTGTTTTTGGGGGGTCATATAGGGCAGAATCCCTTCCATATGGGGGAAAATCCGGTCCGCCTCCCCTGGGGCCAAAATATTGGATCGATAACAGCACATAGAATGACAGTTTTGAGTTGTCACATTACAGTCATAAACAGTCATCCAAAGCTGTGGATCGACCAGGACTCCATTGATTCTGACATAAGGTATCTCACGTGACGGAAAGGGAATAAAAGCCGCATTGGACATTGTTTGCTCTTTCAAGGGGGTTCAGAAGCGCATGCTTCTGAAAGGTTAGTAGAACTACTTTTTCAAAGGGATCAGCTGGAAATTCAGGGTGCCCTCATTTGTCGTGATCAGGATATTGCTTTTCCTTGCCTTGTCTGTTGCTTCAATCATCAGAACAGAACGTGATGTATCATTTTCCCCGGAGGTCGATCGAGTAATCGTCCATCCACTGGAGGAACCAACCTGCATATCCCGAATTCTTTGCCCCGACTTGAGTTCAATGGCACAGACATGGTCAATCGCGCAATGGATACTGGGGCCTGCCGCATCATCTCCTGTCGACTCGATCAATAAATAGGAAGGCCCCCCTGAAGAGCAACCCGCGGCAACAAATAAAAGCCCCAAAGAAAGTGTTCCCTTGAAAATTCTGGAAAGAGCAAACAAACGCACAAAATTCTCCCTCGTCAGAAGTGGCCGTGAACGGATGGATTGAGTGTATCTCGCAAAAACACAGGGAATACAAAGTTCCACAGTCAAGTTTGACAGAAGTTATTTGCTGTGGCAAGGATGGTTTCAGCAAAAAGATTAAGGATGTTTTAAAGAGGCTGGGAGATTAAAAAGCTGCCCCCAAAAGCATTCTCTTCCATGCCCCGAGGGGAAGATCAGTCATGTTTCATATTGTTTCAGCATTGCAAACTGGCCAAAAATTCATGATAGACTGAA
>JAKBTA010000027.1 GCA_021844645.1 Nitrospirota bacterium | reverse complement strand
CCCACCTTGTCAACTTGTTTAAAGGAAAATGGATAATACAACCCCACTCATCCTGTGAAAACAACATAAAAACAGAATCTTATCTCCACCGCCATCAGAAATTTTGACTTATTTCCCAGCCTCCTAGGAGAAAAACATGAAAAGACTGAAGAACATCCATCCTGGGGAAATATTGAAAGAGGAATTTCTGGATCCGATGGGAATCAGCCAGAACAGGATTGCCCGAGAGATTGGGGTGCCTCCGCGCCGAATCAACGAGATCGTTCTGGGAAAGAGAGCGGTCACTGCAGACACGGCCCTTCGGTTGGCGCGCTATTTTGGAACTTCAGCGACTTTCTGGCTGGGACTGCAAGCGGAATACGATATGCGCAACGCCGAAGAAGAATTGGAGACCGTTTTGAAGGGAATTCATCCTGTTTCCGCATGATGGGGTTAGAGACTGACCTATAAGATGGGTGATTCCAAGCGCCGCACGAGAGTGCCCATGGTGTACCTGAAATCAAAACATTCGACGTGAACAATTCTGCGAGGCACTTAAAGCCTGGCGATTTGAGTGTGCGGGAGTTAAGTCTGCGCGCAATCCCATCCAGATTTTCCTGATTGAATCAGGTTCTCACGGTGTCCTATATCGACAACTTGGGTGTGCCTCGGGCTTTCATGACCTCAACTTTTCGAACCGTCAGGTGCGTACCCGCATGCCGGGTTGTGTGGCAGTGGAGGGAGCCTCCTATGTCGATCAATAAATTATTGTACAAAATAGGAAAAGTCATTGCTGATACAAAAAAACGGCCAGATCATTGATTCTTCCCGGGCTCATGTTTCTGTCATGGATCCGGCTTTTTTGTATGGAGAGTCCCTTGTCACAACCGTTGGTGTGAGCAATGGACATCCGGAATTTCTTGATCGCCATATCGCAAGGATCTTGGGAATGGCCAAATCCCTTGAATGGAGTTTCATTCCTTCCCGGGAGTCTATTCTTCTCGGGGTTTCATTAATGCTGAAGCGACTGGATCCGGCTCCCAGGCTTTTGAGGATCACCATCACCCCGGGAGCACTCCGGGAAGTTTCCATGATTGAGAAGCCCTCTGTTTGTGGTGACTGGTTCATTTTTCCGGTTTTCCGAAGCGATCCCCCCGGCTCCGACCTGGAACGGGGAGTTGATGTTGCTCTGGCCCATTCCCCCCTGCTTTTGCCGGGAGATCCCCGCGGAAGGCTAAAAACCGGAAACCTTCTGTTGTCAGTGTATCTCGCAAGGAAAAAGCCAAAGGGCGTTTCTGAGTGGATCCTGAAGGGGAAGACCGGCAGACTGCTTGAAGGGTCCGTCTCGAATGTCTTCTTTTTCCGCGACGATGGATCTGTTCTGACCGCTCCCGAACGATGGGGAGTTCTCCCCGGAGTGATCCGGTCCGTTGTTCTGGAAGAATTGAAAAAGGAAGGCCGCACTGTCCGATGGTCTGCCCCGAAACCATCAGATCTTGATCAGGTCAGGGGCATCGTTCTCACGAATTCCTACCTGAAGGTGATGCCGGTTGGCAGGATTCTGGATGAAAAGGGGGAGATCCTCTGGGAGATGTCTCCTGACTGTTTGGAGAAAGAGATCCTCCCGCTCCGGAAAAAGGTTGAGATCAGGTCCTCATTCGAGTAGGCCGAACTGGATCACGAGCCTCGTATTTCATAATCCGGAGAACGGGCTTGCCCTTAACATCCTGGAGAGGAAGATAAACCAGACCGGTTTCAGGGTCGACGGCCACTGTGTGCGCGCGATAGGCAACATACTGTTCCCCCGCTTTTTCCCATTTCCCCGATATGTTGCGAAAGACGCTGACGATCCCCGCCTCTGATGCGACGACCAGATGTCCTCTTTTGGGATCCAGACTCAGGACATCAGGGTCGGTCCCCACCGGGAATCGATCCTGAATCTTTCCCGAGGGCAGGTCCATGATGAGAAGCGTGGCTTTTTCCTGGCACAGGATGAAGATCTGTTTCCCGTCCGGGGTGATCCGTTCTCCATGGGGTTTGCAGCCTTCGTCCACAGGAATTTTTCTGATGATCTTCATCCTTTTCGGGTCAATGACGGCGACCATATCCCCTTTTTCTCCGGAGACAGTGGAGTAGATCAGACTGTCTTTTAAGCTGGCGCGGGTATTGCCCACCTCTCCCGGCAAGTCAATCGTTGAAATCGATCGCCGGGATCCGGTCCCGACGGCGGTTATTGCATGGCCCGTTTCATCGGAGATGAAGACTTTATTGTCTTGTGCGTCAAAGGCGAGTCCATCGGGATGATGGCCAGAAGGAAATGTTTGGGTGACCTTCAGTGTTTTCGAACTGATCTCAAAGAGTTTGTCGACTCCGGTTGCTGTTGCAAAGATGGCATTTTTTTCCGGGACAGAAATCACTCCATGGATTTTGGGTATCTTGTGGATTTCTTTTATGACATTTCTGTGAACAAGGCTAAAGACCAGAAGGGAGCTGTCTCCCAGGTGAGCGATGAGAAGTCGACGCTTTTTTGGATCGATTGCGATGTAATCGAGGCGCGTGGCTTTCCCGGGAAGGGGGATGTCGCGAATTTCCAAAAGGGGGTTGCGGGACGTGGATGCGGCCTGTCCGCTTGCTGGCGGTTGGAAGATGGTCAGGGCCAGAAAAAAAATGAGGGAAAGACAACAGGTGCTTTCTTTCTTGTTCGGGATGATTTTTCTGCGCATTCTGCCCTTCTTCTCAAAAATAGGCGCAATCTCCGAAAAGCGGAACTGCATCATAGGTTCAGTGGTTATGACGGGCAGTCTTCTGGGAGGAAGAGTTCCCGGTGTCCTCGGGAGAGTCCCCTTGCCCAGGTATTCATGGGGAGGAAAACTCCGTTGTGATCGGTCTGCCAGACGGCGCTTCTGGTGAGATAGGTCGCAAGCTCCGATATCGGTGCTGAACATTGACCGGTCAGTGGAAGGTCAAAGCGGATCTTGACTGTTATGGGGTCCTGGGCATCGGGATGGTCGATCTCGATTGCGGTAATGGAAAGCCCGTACTGTTTGAAAACTTTTTCAAGCCCCATGCTGTCATTGGGTCCCGGAAGCATGCTCAGGATAACCGAATTGTCCTCTTTTTTCTTTTTGGGTTCGGTGGCATCGCCGGTCTGCCCTGTGTCACCCCCCGGCGAGGATGCATCCTGCTGGGCATGGGCGACTGCTGTGACGAACATGGAAAATAGCAGGAGAAAAATGATGGCTGTTCTTTTCATCGACGCCCTAGCTGTTCTGGATCCTGAAGCGGAAGTTTAGCTGGAACTGGCCCTCAACCGGGTTGCCCTTGTAGGTCGCAGGGGCAAATTTCAGGGTTTTCAGAATTCCCAGAGAGACGCGGTTGATGTCATCGTAAACGGAAGGGATAACCATCTTGTAATGAGAGATGGCCCCTTTCGGGTCGACCCAGACTTCGATGACGACATCTCCTTCTTCGTCGGAATCCTTCATCTTCTGCGTGTAGAAGTTGGAGGTGTCGACCTTTGTCAAAAGCTGCGGGGAAACAAAGTCAGAAGGTGTTCCCTTTGCCGGTGCCGCAGAACCCCAGCCCAGAGAAACCTCGTTTCCCACGGATGCCACCAGCTGATTTTCGGATGTGGCGTTGGCTGCGGGAAGGACAGGCGGGGTTGCTTTAGGGTGGGGATGAACCTGTCGCACCACTTTTTTGATCTGGTGAGGAACCGGCTTTGGCGGAGTCGGCTTGGCAATTGGTTTCGGAGGCGCTGGCGGGTGGGTCAGCGTGATCCGGATCGGCTCGATTTTTTTATCGGGGACATCGAGGGGTGGGTTGATGTGAATGGCGAGAAGGAGCCCCCCCTCCATCAGGATCACGAGAAACAGGAGTCCCATGAGCCTGAATGTCGGATTTTCGATATAGTCTGAAAATGAAGGGTCTTTTGCCCCGGAAATCGTACTCATTGTTCTTGTGTCCTGATGGAGAGATTGTCGAAGCCCAATGTGTTGCACAGGTTCATGACGCTGACGAGTGCCTGGAGATGGGAGTCCTTGTCTCCGCTGATAATGATCTGTTCCTTGACCGATGGATCTTTGGCAATGGCTGCAAGAGCGCTCTTCAGCTGATCTTTTGTAACGGGCGTCTTGTCAAGATAAAGTGCGCCGTTTTCCGTGATGGAAATGTTCAGCGTCTTGATCTCTTTTTTAATGGGCTGGGTGGCCGCCTTCGGGAGATTCAGCGTCACACCGTTAAGCTTGATCAGGGAGATGGAGATGAAGATGAAGACAACCAGAAGAAAAAACATGATGTCGATCATCGGGATCAGTTCGATCCGGGCTCGTTCTTCTTCTGGATGGTCCGAAAAAAGTCTCATGGATTGCTCCTGTAAAAAATTTGATGGTTCCAAAATGCCTGACTGTTTTTATGTCTCGATCAAAATCATTCTCGATCGGGCGGTTCCGGTCGCTCTTACTTGGTAACGGTTGCCGCTCTCGCGATGGCCGCCGGATTCCTGTCGGAAGCCAATGTCTGGATCCGTTCACCGGAAGGAACCAGCCTGAGCCTGTCCTGGAGAAGGAACAGGAGGCGGGCCGATGACTCGATGGAGTTTCTGATCTCCCGGATCATGGTGTTCAGAAGGTTGTAGAAACCCAGTGAGACGATGGCGATAACAAGACCTGTCGCTGTTGCAATCAGGGCTTCCGCAACGCCGCCGGTGATCTGGGCAGGCTTTCCGAGACCGGAGACCGACATCACGTGGAATGAGGCAATGATGCCCATGATGGTTCCCAGAAGTCCGAGAAGAGGAGCCATGGTGATGGTGGTGTCTAAAAGCCACATTCTTTGCTTGAGCCCTTTTTCTTCGATCAGGGCTTCCGCTTCGACCAGATGCTCAAGATCGCCGGCGGAGGTTTTATGGTCGAGAAAGAGTGCGAGGATTTTCCCGAGAATAAGGTGGTTTTTCTGGGCATCTTCCAGAAGTCTTCTGACCTCGACGATTTCGGCTTCTCCCTTGGAGCCTTTTCTGAGAACCGAAAGGATCTTCTCCGTTCCGGATTTTTCCCTGTTGAGGTAAAGGAAACGCTCGATGATGACAGCAATGGCGATTGCGGACATGGGCAGCAAGAGGTACATGATGGGGCCGCCCCTTAGCAGGTAATTGAGTGCATCCATGATCTGTGTCTCCTTCTTGAGTGATGTATTTTGGTGGTCTTGTCGTGTGAATCCCTAAATGATCCCATCGCGATTGTTTCACGCCAATGTGACTCCAAGGTAAAAATCTGATGAACGGGTGGTCACAGAATATTGTGGGAAGTGTTGAGATGAATGCTGGGAGACTGATCCTGGCAGATATGAAAAAGGGGGGTATTCCACCCCCCCCCTTTTTTATTGATCGGATGCTTTAATTGGTATTGAAATCCTAGAAGCTAAGGGTGACCCCTCCGAAGACGTTGATTGGCTCACCAGGGTAAACCATCAAGACATCCGGATTGCTTTTGCTTGCAGTGACAAGCGATGCCGGCATGTAGTAATTGGTGTTCAAGAGATTGAACGCGTTGAAGAAAAGCTGGGCCTTCTTATACCAATTCATCTTTGGAAGGTCGTAGGCCAGAAGAAGATTCGTAGTCCAGTAACCAGGAGAATTCTCCTCAAGGTTTTGTGTTCCGGAAGGTCCTCCGGAGGTATTGATGACATTCATCATGCCGGTGTAGCGTTCATTAAGCGTCCAATGCCAGTTCCCCTTTGCATAGTTCAGGTCGAGGTTCCCTAGCATGTTGGGGACAAAAGGCAGCGGATCACCGGAATTGCTGAGGACAGTGCTCGTTCCTACCCCATATTGGGCACTGACAAAGTAGGCGTCCACCGCAGAAAAGCTGCCATCGACACTGAATCCTGCCCAAAGGTCACGTTTGAACTCCGCTTCGATACCTCTCATCTCGGCAAGTCCGGCAGAATCCGGCAAGACATTTGTGACCCCGCTTGGCAATGTCTGGAGTGATGTCGTGAACATGTTGTTGATATAATCATTGTAGAGGTCTACAGCCACAAAACCCTTGTCGGTCGTGTACCGGGTCCCAATTTCAGCATCGGACACGATTTCCGGTTTAATGTTAAGAGTTCCGGACCCCGGAGCCAGTTCAAAAAACTGAATCGAAGGAGCCGAGTAAGACTGTCCCACATTGGCATAGATCTTCCAGTGATCGTTGGGGTACCAGTTCACTCCCACATGAGGTAGGGGGACCACAAACGTCTCACCGCCATTGGGTTGATAGACAGCATTTCCTCCGTTGGCGCCATTGGTGATTGTCTGTGCACCGGACATGAGCGAATTGGAGTACTGTTCGTTGATGGCCATGACTCTGAAGCCTGCGCTCACCAGCCAATCTTTTGTAGGCCTGTAATGATCTTCCAGGTATCCCCCAATGGTGGTCAGCATGTTGGATCCACCAGCGTTTCCTGTGATATTGGGCGTACCAATCGGCTCGTTTCCGTAAAGCGTGTTGTTATAGGAAAGCCTTGCTCCAAGATGAATCTTGTTCCCTTTCCAAGTTTGGAATACCGCTTCTGCGATGTCTCCCACCTTGAATCCTTGCCCTTGAATATAGGCGAAGTTAAAAGGATTGGCGCACTGCGTCGCTGTTCCTCCACTACAAATACCGCCGTAGTCGGGAGAAATGGATTGGAATGCCGTTCCGGAAGTCCCAGAGACAGGAGATCCCGTGATCCCGACCGGCACTTGGATGACCCCATAGGGAACTATGAGTGCAAAAGCATTGTTTTTGACAGATATTGCACTGTTTATCTGGTCTTCACCTTGCAGGGTGATCATGTAGCGCTGGGAGATCCATTCCTTGTAATAAGGCGAATCCTGAGCGTAGACACCAGACGGATATGAGACATTTTCGCCGTTCGGCAACCCATTGTAAGTTGGCCCAAAGGCTTGGAAGTTCTGAAGGGATGTTGATGCACCCCGGTCGTAGTTCTTGTAGGCTCCGGTAAACATAAGGCTGATCTTGCCGTTTTCAAGATATTTCGTGATGTTTGCATAGTCTTGGTACTCTTGGACCATGGTGAAGTCCTGGAACCCCTGCTGGTTGATAACCGACAGGTTATTGTATGCCCCAACCCCGAGCTTTTCGTTAATTCCGGTATTTGAAACAAAGGAGGTGTAGTACTGGCCGTAGGATCCCATGCCGCTTGTGATTTGAGAATAGGCGTCTTGTGTGGGTTGCATGAGGTGGATATTGACTGAACAGCCTGAAGCGTAATTGCCCAATTCGGCAGAAGTGGTCACGCCGCGCCGGATGTCGACCGATGCAATGTCAGTATTAAAGAGCCCCAGATCATAGACCATTCCGCCATCCTGATTTTCGTTCTGGGGGACGCCTTCGACATAAAACTCGATATTGGAACCCCCGGACGGCGCTGTGTTCGATCCTCCTGTTGAAAATCCACGGCAGGTAAAGTAGTTCATGCCACCGGTTACACCATTGGCTCCGGACCTGGAGTAATAATTGATGCCAGGCTGGTTCGAGAGGGCGAACCCAATTCCGGCTGTTTGAAATGTTTCAAAGGTCTTGCGGCCAACGACGGTAATTGCACCCGTGGTGTCCTTGATCTTTTTATTTCCTGTTGCGTTGATGTCCGCTTTGGCCATGCGGTTGATTCGGAGTTGGATGGCGGCATTTGTTGTTCCTGCGACAGCAATCTTTTGGGAATAGGGAAGATATCCCCGCTTGACGACCTGTACGAGGTAGTCTCCTGAAGGAATGTTATTCAGGGAGAAATGTCCAGAGTTGTCCGATCCAACTGTGTAAATCTCGTTTGTCCGGGTATTCTTGACCGCCATCTGCGCAGCAATGGGGATCTTGTTGTCTCCATGGCCCTCGTAGATGTTTCCGGAAAGCACCGAGCTCCCGGTCGAGAGAGGCGTAACCTGAAAGTTCATCTCTCCAACGGTGCTGCCCTTCAGGATTCCTTCTTTTTTCTGAAGGGAAAAGCTTCCGCCTCCGGCCACGATCTGATAGTTTCCGGGTACGAGGTGAGAAAAGATAAATGCTCCCTGCAAGTCGGTTTTTTTGGTGACGATCTCTCCTGTGCCATTGTTCTTTAATGTTACAGGGACGCTCGCGAGAGGTTTCTTGTCTTTGCTGGAGAAGATGGTTCCATAGATCACGGAAGAGGCTGCGACCGACTGGGCGGAGGCTTCCTTTCCCGCGCCGGACGCATCGGGTGCCGATTGCCCGTACGATAAAGATCCATTCCATTGACTGACAAGAAGTATCCCGGCCATGGCCGCGATATTCCTGAGGGTCTTTTCTTTTTTAAGCACCAATTCCTCCTTGGTCAAAGGTCCCGTATGGGACTTTTCCTGTTTTCACCCAAAAATGTTTTTGCAGACATAGAAATACTTGACCTGATCGGCAGATAGACCGATTAGGTTGCGGGGATACTAATGGAAAAGGAATAAATGGCGGTTAGGGTCTGGTAAAAGAGGTGTCACTTGATCTTGATTTGATCTTGATGTTTGTATGTCTGAAAAACCTGGTGTCCTTGGGCTGGAAAAACGGATTCTTGATTGACGGGAGAAGGTCCTGATCGGAGAGAGTTCAATGCAGTCAGAGGTTATTTTTCCTTTGCCGGGGAAATGCCGGAGGGGAGAGCTGTGCCGCTTGTCAGTCTTCCCACTGTCCCTTGAAGCGGTATCCGATGCCCCTTAGTGTTTCTATGAAGCGGGGACGATCCGGGGGGTCTTTCAGTTTTTTTCTCAAGGAATAGATATGGACTTTCAGGTTGTCATCGCCGACAGGGTTGTCGCCGCTCCAGAGCTCCGAGAGCAGTTCTTCTTTTGAGATGGCGTGACCCTGGTGCTCAATCAAATACTGAAGAATGATGAACTCCATTCTTGTGAGGGAGACGGCCTTGCCATCGACGAAAAGATCTCTTCGGACACTGTCAAAAGAAAGAGGCCCGAACAGGAGGGAGATTTTTTTTGTGAAGACTTTTTCTTTTTGGACTTGACACCTCCGGATGAGCGTCTTGATGCGGCTTAGCATTTCCCGGGCGGAAAATGGCTTGACCATAAAGTCGTCTGCACCTTCGAGGAGGGCATGGGTACTGATATCCGGATGGGGATTGGCGGATATCCCCATAATGGGAGAGTTCTTCAATTCAGGGTGAGAGCGGATAAATCGGCAAACTTCGGCTCCCGATACTTCGGGAAGCATCCAGTCGATGATGCAGAAAATTCTGGTTTTTCTGCTTGCCATTTTTCGGAGGGCCCATATGGCCTCGTCACCTCCCTGGGCGACGGCGACCTGATAGCGCTCTCTCTGCAGAAATTGTTTTAAAAACGCAATCTGCTCGGTTTCATCTTCGATCAGGAGGATGGTCGGTCTTAATCCCTCTATCGGATTCGCTTCATGGATCACTGGTTGCTCCGGCTTAACTATTATTTTCACATATGGTTGTTCGTTCGTTGACTGCCAAGGATCTCGATCTTTTTGGTCCGGGATTTCAAAAAGAGCAGAAGAGGAAATTTCTCTGAGAACCGTTTTTCAGATGCTCACAAAAATGATAGGAATGGCAGATCAACTTTATGTCAATTTTTGGTTAATATTCGGGGTCAAAAAAGAGTTTGTGAAGAGAGATCGTCATCAGATGGGTGCGTGGAGATCCAGGACAGAGCCCGTGAAGGAGGCTACCGGATGGTAGCCTCCAGTGGATTTTTAAATTGAAGCCTTAAAAAGTGACTTTTACTCCGGCAAAGAGATTGACCGGTTCTCCTGGATAGACGAAGAGTGTTGCCAGGTTGTTGGCGGTAGCGGCATTTCCGGAACCGTAATAGCCGGCCGGATTGTAGTAGTTTGTGTTCAACAGGTTATAGGCCGATAAATAGAGGTTCGCGGCCTTGTACCATCCGTTAACCTTTGGTAGATCATAGGAAGCATAGAGATCGGTCACGAAATACCCTGGGACATTGTCCTGAGGATTTCCGGGCGTTCCCGACATGTCAACGACGTTCATCATGCCGGTATACCGCTCGTCAACCGTGATGTGGTAAGGGCCGTGATCATAGGAAATGGCGAGATTCCCCATGTCCAGAGGGATAAACGGAATCATGTCCCCGGCAAAGTTCTGTCCGGAGGCAGGAGTATAACCCAGGACATTGTTCATGTAGGTAAAGTTTGCGGATCCGGTAAATCCCAGGCCAAGATCGATTTTACCTTCGGCTTCGATGCCCTGCTGCCGGGCCTGGGCGATATTTTCAAACTGAGTGAATGTTGTTGTTCCGGAGGTGAAGGGGACAGCGACCGGCATATTGGAAAGATAGTCCGAGTAAACATCCAGTGCCAGAAAACCTTTTTGAGTCGAATATCGGGCTCCGACGCTCAGATCCCAAACATTTTCGGGTTGAACGCCGCCCACCAGTTGCCCTGGAGAGAATCCCTTGTAGTCGAAGATGGCCGGGGGCGCGAAGGATTCACCTCCGGTGACATAGAGCTTCCAGTGATCGTTCGGATAGTAGTTCAGTCCGACATGGGGCATCGGGATCAGCATTGCTCCCCCGTTGCTCACGCCAGCACCTCCACCGGTATAGTTTCCGGGGACCTGATCGTTAAAGTACTGGGCGACGCTCGCAACCCGAAAGCCGACATTCAACAGAACCTGATCGACTGGACGGTAATGATCTTCGAGGTATCCGGTGATTGTTGTCTGTGAATAGATCGCATCGGCCGTTCCGCCAACGATGTTGTCCGACTGCAGTGGATCGATGTAGTAATGGTAGGTGGCATACTGCCCTTTCATTCCGAGGTAAAGAGTGTCATCTTTCCAGAGCTTGTACTTGACCTCGGCAATGTCTCCAGCCTTGTATCCCTCTGCCTGGTAATAATTTTGAAGGAACTGATAGCCAAGCTGACCGCTCATGTTTGGGCTGATGTTCTGAAAGGTGGATCCTGAAGCAAACTGATTGGACGTGCAGGAGATCCCATTGCAGCTTCCGAATCCCGCCGGCATGCTTGTGTTGCCAATGGGTTCCACATTCGCATAGAGCGAATTTTTGATGCGGATGTCGGGAGTGATCTGATCTTTGAAGCCAAGATCGAGCATGAACCGGCCATAACTCCAGTTCTTGAAAAATGGGGAGTTGGGCGTATCTCCGGTATTGCCTGGGTTTGAATAGCTTGGTCCACCATTGTTCGTTGGACCATAGGTATCGTAATTGGCGAGAGACATCGACGCGCCGCGATCATAGTTTTTGTAATTCGCCGTTGCCAGAAAATAAAGTTTTCCGCCCGACAGGTACTTTGTGATATTTCCGTAGTACTGGTATTCGGTCAGGGGAGTGAACTGCTGAAAGCCGTCCTGATGAATGATCGTAAAATCGTTGTAGCCGCCGACATTGGTATCTTTGCTGACTCCGGAGTTGTTGACGTAGCTTGTATAATAGAGCCCGTAGGACCCGCCTCCGGCATTAACGGTCTGAAAGGCATTCTGCATGGGGTCGACGAGCTGGAAGTTGACAGAACAACCAGCGGCATAGTTACCTGTTTCGCGCGATGTTGTCACGCCACGATTGACCGTTGCGGACTTGATGTCGCTGTTCATGATCCCCAGATCGTAGACCTCTCCGCCATCAGCTGCGATGTTCATCGGTACCCCTTCGACCGACATCTCGATTCCAGCATTTCCGTTTGGATTGGTGTTCCCTCCGCCCACGGTATATCCACGGCAGGACATGTAGTTCATGCCGCCGGAGATTCCCTGGCTTCCCGAACGGGAGTAATACTCGATGGAAGGGGAGTTCTGCATTAGCGTGTAGGTTGCACCGGTTGTCAGGTTCTGCTGGAATTTCTTCTGGTCGATAACCGAAATGGCTCCGGTATTGTCCCGGATTTTCTTGTTCGCTTCTGCCCGGATTTCAGCTCTTGCCATGCGATTGAGTCGAAGGGAGATGTTTTCTCTGGTGTTGCCGCTGACATCGACGGTTTCGGAAACAGGAAGGAATCCGTTTTTTGTCACTTGAACAAGGTAGGTTCCTCCGGGAATCTGGGAGAGCTGATAGTTGCCGTTCTGGTCGGACCTCAGGACATAGATCTCATGCGTTACGAGATTTTTGGCCTTGATTGTTGCGGAAACGGGGGTTTTGGTGTCACCCTTTTTTTGGGTAATAGTTCCGAGAAGGACCGATGAACCACGAGACAGCATCTGGATTGAAAAATCGATCTCTCCGGTCATTCCCGCTTTCAAAAATCCTTCTTTTCTGGACTGGGAAAAGTTGCCGCCTCCAACCACGATTTCATAATCTCCGGGAGGGAGGTCGGTGAAAAGGTAGCCTCCCTGGCTGTTTGTTTTTTCCAAAAGGGAGGCGTCGGTTTTTTTATTGTGCAGGATGATGGAGACATTGCCCAAAAGTTTCCGGTCTTTCTGTGATCGAACGATTCCGTAGAGTGTGGATGTTTTTGTCAGGGCCGGCGAGCTTTCGACCTGGGACGCAGGGGACTGCTCAACCGCCCATGCTGTACCCGGTGTCCCGAATGCAAGCAGGGCCAGGGAAATTGACACACATTCCCTTCTTAACGTTTGTTTCATGTGGGACTCCCGTTTTTGAGGATCAGATTGTTTTTTGAAAATATGGACAGGTTTCCTGAAGGGAACCCGGAGGGATGGTAAGAAACATCTGTTACGGAAAGATTTAAAATGCATAAAGATTGGGATTTCTCATGATTGATTCAAGGTCGAAGTGCAACTTTTGAAAGTGAGTTTAGGCGGTAATGAAATAGGTCTGGATGGAGAAGAGAAGGTTGTTGGATTAGATTTCGCAGTTGTTCTCGTTGTCGTTTATTCAGCAAATGAAGGGACCGTTGGATGGTCCCTTCAAGAATGCGGATGAGGTGACTGTCTGTCAGAAGGTGAGAGTCATCCCTCCGAACACGTTGATCGGTTCGCCGGGATAGACCATGAGGAGGGCGGGATTATTGTTGTATCCGTTCACCAATGCGGCGGGCACGTAATAATTGGTATTCAGGAGATTGAATGCGTTAAAGAAGATTTGAGCTTTCTTGTACCACGTCATCTTTGGAAGGTCGTAGGAGAGGAGAATGTTTGTGGTCCAGTACCCTGGAGAATAGTCCACGATGTTTTGAGTTCCAGTGATGCCTCCGCCGGTATTAATGACTCCCATTTGGCCGGTATAGCGTTCGTTGAGGGTGACATGCCAGTTTCCCTTGGCGTAGTTCAGATCGATATTCCCGATCATGTTTGGAACGAATTCTAATGGATCGCCTGACATGTTCAGGACGGTTGATGTCCCAAGCCCCAACTGGTTGCTCACGAAGTAGGCATCGGTTGCAGTAAAGCCTCCGTCGACACTGAACCCGTCTGGAAGTTGCCGTTTGAACTGGGCTTCGAATCCTCTCATTTCAGCGAGTCCGGCGGCCGAGGGAAGCGCTACGGGGACGCCGGTGGGGAGGGTTACGAGCGTTGATGTGAACATATTGTTGATGTAGTCGTTGTAGACATCGAATGCTACGAACCCATTGTCGGTCGAATACCGGACCCCGATTTCCGCATCGTTCACGATTTCGGGTTTGACCTGAAACGATTGTTGACCCGGGAGAAGATTGTAAAAATAGGTGCCTGGTGCGGAAAAGGATTGTCCCGCATTGGCATAAATTTTCCAATTGTTGTTGGGATAGTAATTCACGCCTATATGAGGAAGAGGAACGACAAAGGATTGTCCCGCATTATCCTGAAGGCTTGCGTTTCCACCGACACTATTGTTGAGGGCTGTCTGGGCTGCAGATTCTTGTCCTTCGCTGCCAGACTGTTCGCTAATCATCATGACCCGGACGCCCGCGCTGGCAAGCCATTTGTCCGAAGGCCGGTAGTGATCTTCGATGTATCCTCCGATAGTAGTCAGCAGGTTGGAGCTGTAGTCGCCATACCCTGTAATATTAGGTGTGCCGATCGGTTCGTTATAATAGGTCATGGAGTCATAGGAAATCCTTAATCCTAGATGGATCTTGTTCCCTTTGAATGTCTGGATGGCGGTCTCGGCGATATCGCCCACCTTGAATCCTTGTCCTTGGACAAAGGTGAAGTTAAAAGGATTGGCACACTGGACGGAAGTGCCACCGTTGCAATTGCCACTGTAGTCAGGAGCCACATTCTGAAATGCCGTTCCCGCCGCACCGGGGATGGGTGCACCAATAATCCCGACTGGCACGTTGATAACCCCGTAAGGAACGATCAAGGCAAAAGCGTTGTTCTTGACCGAGACGGTATTGTTCAGCTGGTCTTCTCCCTGTAGCGTCACAAGGTAATGTTGAGAGATCCATTGTTTGTAATACGGCGAGTCCGGTGCATAAGTGCCTGATGGAAATAGGGTGTTTTCCCCATTCGGTAACCCGTTGTAGCTCGGTCCGAACTGCTGGAAGTTCTGTAGCGAGGTCGAGGCACCCCGGTCGTAGTTGTAATAGGCCCCGGTAAACATGAGGCTGATCTTGCCTTTGTCAAGATATTTCGAAATATTTGCGTAATCTTGGTATTCCTGAACCATTGTGTAGTTCTGGAAGCCTTGCTGATTTATGAGGGAAAGATCGTTGTACGCTCCGACACCAAGTTTGTTGTTGATTCCGGTGTTGGTAATGAAGGAGGTATAGTATTGCCCATAGGATCCCATCCCACTCGTGATTTGGGAATAGGAGTTTTGGGTAGGTTGCATCAGGTGGATGTTGACCGAACATCCAGAAGCATAATTGCCAAGCTCTGCAGAGGTGGTTACCCCGCGCTTGATGTCAACCGAGGCGATATCGTTGTTAAAAATAGGGACATTATAAACTTGTCCTCCATCCGAATCGTTGTTCAGGGGAACCCCTTCGATATAGAACTCGATATTTCCTGTGCTGGAAGGGGATGTGTTTGACCCACCCGTCGTATATCCCCGGCATGTGAAGTAGTTCATGCCGCCTGTGATGCCATTGGCTCCGGACCGGGAGTAATAGTTAATGCTAGGCTGGTTTGAGAGAGCGAAC
Organism: Nitrospirota bacterium; assembly: GCA_021844645.1. The sequence goes on along the minus strand of JAKBTA010000027.1, from coordinate 1,495 downwards.
CCGATGCCGGTGGTTTGCCAGGTTTCGAAGGTCTTGCGGCCAACAACGGTGATGGCGCCCGTTGTGTCCTTGATCGTTTTGTTGCCGGTCGCGTTGATGTCCGCTTGGGCCATGCGGTTGAGCCGGAGCCGGATGTCGGCCTTGGCGGTTCCGTTGACGGCCAGTTCCCTGGAATAGGGAATGTAGCCTCTCTTGATCGCCTGGACCAAGTAGTTTCCGGCCGGAATGTTTTTCAGGTCAAAAGTGCCCACCGGATCCGAAGTGATCGAATAGATTTCCTGGGTTTTGAGGTTCTTGATGGCCAGTGTCGCGGCGAGCGGGATCTTGTGGTCCCCGTGCCCTTCGAATGTGCGGCCCAGAATTTCGGAGGAACCGGCGGAAAGCTGATTGATAGCAAAATCCATCTGTCCGATGGTGCCACCTTTCAGCAATCCTTCTTTTCTCTGGAGGGAGAAGTTGCCACCGCCCACGAGAATCAGGTAATCCCCGGCTGGCAGACCGGAAAAGATGAAAGCCCCCTGGTTGTCGCTGAATTTTTTGATCACCATACCGTTGGTCTTGTTGGTGAGTACGATGGGGACATCTGTCAGGGGTTTCCGGTCTTTGACGGAGAGGATGTTTCCGTAAAGCACGGAGGAAGATTCCGTTTGGTTGGCCGGTTGCGCCGCCGGTGGGGTAGCAGATGTCTGGGACGAAGCCGCCAATGCCTCCCGGATGAACGGAGAAGCGACGGAGCTGGCAAGTGCGACCCAGGCGATCCATTGATGATGGCTGATTTTCATTTTGAACTCCTTTCCAGCTTGATTGGCAGTTTTTGAAAGGATGACAAGATGGAAAACGGCTGATCTCGTGGTGTTTTTCCTGAAATCTTCATGAAAACAGAATCAACTGAAAAACGGGTTCAGCATAAAAAGGCAATGGGGCTAACCGATCAATAAGACGTAAAAGATCGGTGTCTATGGGATAAACGGAAAGTCATTCTTGGGTTAACGAATCATGAATTTGATAATCATTCATGAGCATGATTTAAACGCTAAACCAATAAATTATTATTGTTATTTTGTTTATGGTTATTTAAAAATGGAGGACTCTTTCGGGGAGTCAGTTTTGGGTGGGGAAATTGAACAGGTCCGTCAGATCTCCAATGGCCGGACGGTTTTGCGGGATGTAAAGAGACCTTATCCGATCCGGATGCGAGAGATCCGGGTGTTTGGGATAAGCCGGCATGACAGGATTGGGGAGATTGTCCAGGCTCCGTCTTGAGAGGGGGGCGAGATGCCAGTTTTTTTCGATGAACTTGATCAGGGAAACATGGTCGTAATAGGTGTGGTCTACGTATCCCCTTTTGGCAAAAGGGGATACCACGATTAACGGAACGCGTGTTCCATCGCCAAAAAAGGAAAGGATCTGAATGTATCCGGAGTCGTAGAATCCTCCACCCTCATCAAGAGTGATGAAAATGGCAGTATCCTTGATCGTTTTGTTGCCGGTCGCG
>JAKBTA010000026.1 GCA_021844645.1 Nitrospirota bacterium | reverse complement strand
TCTCTTCACAAGGGACAAGCTGGCCATCTCCTTGTCTGGGGAGGTAGCGATGGAAAGTGGGGAGCCCCGATGCTCTCCGGTCTCGGTGGCCAGAGGGCAGGAGCAGGGCTTCTCACGCTTCTCTTTCCGCATACGGGACCCAAGACATCTTTTTTCCCTGAGCAGATGATCAGGTCTTTGCCGGAGTCTTTTTCAGAGGGATTGTCGGCAATTTTTGACAACATTGATGTTGTCGCAATGGGGCCCGGTTTGTCTCCCGGATCCGAGGAACTTCAGATTTCCCGATATGTTCTGGATGAGTTTTCGGGGCCTGTTGTGGCAGATGCCGGAATCTTTGACTTATACCGGAATTTTCCCATGAGTCTTGTGCGATCAAATGGAGCTCCCCTGATTCTGACTCCCCATCCCGGAGAGTTTGCTCGTTATCTGAATCTTCCTGTTTCCACTGTTTTGGAGCACTCAACAGAACTTCTGCTGGAATGGTCCGAAAAACTATCAGCCATCATTCTTCTGAAAGGCTACAGAACAATCATCGCTGCTCCTGACGGTCGAATGACCGTGAATATGACAGGAAGTCCGAACATGGCGACAGCGGGTTCGGGAGATGTTCTGACCGGAGTGATTTCCGGTTTGCTCGCTCAGGGAACATCCCCTTATGAAGCGGTGATCTTGTCTGCATATCTCCATGGTTTGGCTGGAGCGGAGCTTGCGAAGTCAAGATCCATTGGTATTTTGGCCAGGGAGCTTGCCGATTCAGTTGGTCTTGTCCTTTCAGCTGCTGCCACGGAAATGGACCAATCGGTTCCTCATGATCCGTGGGGTGATATTCTTCTCACCAGGCCAGCAAGACCAATCCTTCCCACTACAGGCGGACCCTATGAGAAAATCTGATGGCAAAGACATGGATGGACTCCTCGTCCACCTGCGTTATCTTTCAGACCTCTATCCGGATCTTCCCGTGTCTAAAACTATCTCTCCCAAGGTGGCTCTCGGGAAAGGCGCCGATTCTTCCCTGCAAGATCAACGAAAAGATCTGGAGGCAAAAGTCGATCCTGCGGAATCCTTACCACTTAAAACTCCTGCAAGTCGATCCGAGGCACTTGATTCTTTGGCTGTCAAGGTTTCTGAGTGCAGGGCCTGCCCCCTTGGTGATTCCCGGACCAATCCAGTTTTTGGAGAAGGAAATTTCAACGCCAGGCTTCTCTTCATCGGTGAGGGGCCAGGGGCGGAAGAGGACCGGACCGGAAGACCTTTTGTAGGGAGGGCTGGAGAGCTCCTTGATAAAATGATTGTTGCGATGGGGCTCTCAAGGGAGGAGGTCTTTATCGCCAATGCCGTCAAATGCCGTCCACCGTCGAACAGAACCCCAGCTCTTGTTGAGAGGGAGGCTTGCAAACATTTTCTCCTCGAGCAAATCAGGATCGTTTCTCCTGAAGCCATCGTTCTGCTAGGCCAAACTGCGATCTTCCAGGTGATTTCGAATGAGTCGGCCATATCCTCGGTAAGGGGGGTTGAAACACTTCTGCAGGATTTTCCCGGAATCAGGATCATGCCGACATATCATCCCGCCTATTTGCTCAGAAATCCCCAGGCAAAGGCAGTCGTCTGGAAGGATTTGCAGCAGGTCATGAAGTGGCTTGACCTGCCACTGCCCGTTTTGAGGGAAAAGTGAAGGCGATCAATGGACTGTTCTTGTTGCTCATAGCGTTCCTTGGAACCTTTTTTGTTCTCGAGAACGATCACGATACGGTTTTTGTCCAGATCCCGTTTTGGGGGCAATCGAATCCCGTTTCTGTGGGCGTTTTGGTCCTCCTTTGTTTTTTGTCCGGAATATTCGCGACTCTTTTTTTTATCCTGTTAAGCAAAATTGGCAGTTCCCTGAAGAAGCGTTTTTCAAGGCAATCTCCTCATGGAGGTGGCCAGCATGGTGAAGGGGATCATGGACACTGAAGAAATGGCATCTCAAAAACGATGGGTTTATCCGGACACTCCATTGTTTCGGCAGTATCAGGGGTTAAGGGAAAAAGCAGGGGAAGCCCTTCTTTTTTTCCGACTGGGAGACTTTTACGAATTGTTCGGAGACCAGGCGGTGGAGGTTTCCAGAGTATTGGGGCTCACCTTGACTTCGAGGGATCGGAATAAATCCAATCCTCTGCCCATGTGCGGGATTCCGGCCCGTTCTCTGGAACTTTACCTTCCACGTCTCGTATCTCTGGGATACCGGATTGCCATTTCGGAGCAGACACAGCCGGATTTGGAGTCCGACGGAATGTTTGCAAGAGAAATTGTGAGAATTGTGACAAGATCGACTTTGATCGAAGATCCATCGCTTGAAGGGGGACAGACAAAAAATGGTGTCTGTATCGTCCGGATGGATGAATCGGTTGCGATATCGAGTCTGGATCTCTCAAGCGGACATCTTGCTGTGTTTGAACCGCAGAATAAAGGAGATCTTGATGCCATTCTGGACTGGATGGCCTCAAAGTCGCCTGTGGAGATTCTCATCGCAGACAACGAATTGTCTGTCGCCTTGTCCGGAATAGACCATCAGAGAATGTCTCCTTCCGAAATTCCTTTGACAGAATTGCTCGATGTCCTTCCTCAAGGTTTCGAGTTTCCGGTCCTTTCTCCTGCATCGGAACGGGCGCTTTCCACACTGATCTCTTATGTTGCCTCGCTCAAGGCCGGGATCATCCACCATCTGACAGGTGTTACGGTCGAGAAAACGGTGGGTACCCTTGTGATCGATCGCGCATCGATACGCCACCTCGATCTTGTTCCGGATCAGGAAGACCGGAAAAAAAATGGAAGTCTTCTGGAGGTGCTGGACCAATCCCGCTCTTCACTGGGGAGCAGAATGCTCAGACGTTGGGTCTTGGCGCCTCTTTCCGATCGGGAGACAATCCTGTTGCGACAATGGATTGTGAAACGCATGGATGAAAACCCACGATGGGCTGATAGGATCGGGGATATTCTTGGTTCAACGGGGGATATTGAGAGAATTTTAGGAAGAATCGGAATGAAAGGCCGATTGCCGCGAGATCTTGGAGGGATCAGGGATGGAATCCAGGGGGCTATCGAGCTTGCCAAGATGCCAGAATGGACCGAACTGCTGCCGGATCATAAAAGAGATGCTTCGATCGAGATCCTTTCGGCGATGGTTCTCCGGTTGTCCGGAGCTCTGGTGGATGATCCGCCTGTTTCCTGCGGAGAGTCTCCGGTCATTCGCGACGGTTTTGATGCGGAACTGGATGGCTATCGGCACTTTGAAAGGGAAGGCGATCAGGATCTTTTGAAAATTGAAGAAAGAGAGAGACGTTCGACGGGAATCGATACCTTGAGAATCCGTTATAATCAGGTTGCCGGTTATTATATTGAAGTGACCAAGGGGCAGGTATCAAAGGTCCCTTCCCACTATTTCAGAAAACAAACATTGACGGGTGTCGAGCGATATACACTTCCCGAGCTGATGGATTTTGAGCAGCGGATAGCGGAATCCCGCTCAAGGGCTCAACAAAGGGAGTTTGCCCTTTTGGATGAGCTGACGACACTGGTGTTGTCTTTGTCGGCCCAAATTCAGAGAATGGCGGAGTTTCTCGGAACGGTTGATGCATTGCTCTCCTTCGCCAGAGTCGGAAAAAAGAGACAATACGTTTTGCCATCATTTTCAATGGATGGTGCCATGTCGATTACAAATGGACGACACCCGATTGTTGAAGCCAGACTTATGTCGGGGACCTTCATGCCGAACGATACCAACCTTGGGTCTGGGACATTTGTTCTCCTCACGGGTCCAAACATGGCAGGCAAATCAACATATATGAGGCAACTGGCCCTTATCCAGATCATGGCCCAGATGGGAGCACCTGTTCCGGCGGATTCGGCGGTCCTGCCAATTGTTGACCGGATACTGACAAGAGTGGGTGCGAATGATCATATTCTCGAGGGGGAGTCAACCTTTATGGTGGAGATGAAGGAGGTTGCCAGGGTATTGAGGGATGCGACCTCCAAAACGCTTGTCATTCTTGACGAGGTCGGAAGGGGTACCGCTACCTTTGATGGAATGGCCATTGCCTGGGCAGTCTCCGAATATATCCATGATCACATCCGCTCCATGACACTCTTTGCCACACACTATCATGAACTTCATGCCCTGACGGAAAAGGGACAACGATTTTTGAACCAGTCTGTCGCTGTCCGGATCGAGGGAGGCAAGATTTTCTTCCCTCACAGGATCAGCTCGGGTCACTCTTCAAAATCCTACGGCATTGATGTTGCAAAACTGGCAGGGGTTCCGGAGGTTGTGATTGAACGGGCAACACGAATACTCGAACACTGGAATCGTCAAAAGCCATTCAAGGCGATTTCCGACGGGCTTTCCCAATTGCCTGAGAAGGATTCCGGTGCCTTGCCTCTTTTTAACTGGAAGGTGCGCTCTGATAAGCCCACTCAATCCTCATAGCGGTGTATGCACACTGGTTTTCATCGACTCGGAGGCAGCATGTCCAGAAATCCTTTCACCTTTTCCATTACTCTTCTAGTGGTATTTTCCCTGTCTCCGATCATGGTGTATGCAGATGGATCGGGTGATTCGACTTCCCAGTCTCTTTTGAAGGAGATGAAGAATCGTTATTTGAACCAGGGGAACCAGATGGTATCGCCAACGCTTCCATCATCACCTGGGGCCGGACTCCCGCCACCTCCTTCCTCTCCTTCGATTCCTCCCATGAATGGATCAGGGGCGCCTTCCACTTCCAATGGACCAGTCTCTCCGGACGCATCTTCTCCGATTCCGGATCAGACACATACCCTTTTACGGATTTCATCAAATCCCTCCGGAGCCAAAATGCAGGTTGACGGGGTTCTGATTGGAGATACTCCCGTTTCTTTTGAGGCCCATGCAGGGATGAGCGGAACTGTCTGTGTCACTAAAAACGGGTTTTATTCAAAGTGTTTTTCTGTCTTTTTCCAAGGCGGAAAGACTATCAGGACACAGATATCGCTGGAGAGGGTTCCTCCGTCCAATCCCTTTGCTCCATAGGGGCAAAGAGCTTTGGATGTCGGGCTGGACCAGACTTGCTGTCCCGCACTTTTCCTTTTAATATATGCGACGACTTATTAAGCATCAGGATTGAACCTTTTCACTGGAAATGCGGAGAAAATTGAACGATGTCTGATTCACATGATCATTCCCATGACACTTCGGATGAAGATTTAAACGAGCTCATAAACAGTCTCTCTCAGGTGATCGATAAGGGGACGCCGGAGGTTGTGCTTGAAAATGTTGAGGATGATGATGTCGTCTCAGAAGCCTTGGCGACACTCTATGAGATGGATTCGTTGGGGGTTATTTCCTCATTGCCATCGATCACCCCCGACTGGTCTCTGGCAATCAGGAGATTTTTGGAGACCTATTCCGAAGGTGTTGAGGTCGAAGATGACCTGGTCCAGATCGGGGGCACTTCGGAAAACAGTCGCTTTATGTATGGATTTGGAATCATGATTGATGGTCTCGAAAGACCGGATCTCTCCCTTTCTCCCGATACTCTTGAGAAAATTCAGGAAAAGCTTTCAAGTGTTTTTCAGCTGCGATCGAAATCGATGCTCTACCTCCACCCAACACTTGCCCTGTTACCTGAACTCTATCTTTTCTCTTTTGAGGAACGACGTGAGTTTTTTCTTGAAGTTCCCGAATCACAGACGCTTTTGCCTGATGGACTGGGTTCCGTGTCTGAAGAGGGTTCTTTCTTGTCCGCTCCGGTTGAGACCATTCTTGGTGAAGAGCATCCTGTCGTCAGATATCTGGGAAGCTCCCAAGAACTGCACGAAGGTGAGTCGGGGTATCCCGTTTTTCTTATGGGATCTGTTATTTCGCAGAATTCTCCTATGGAAGGTGGAATTCAGGAGTTTCTAGAGGGGGATGATACGGGATTGTTTGATGCGATCCTGTCTGAGATAGGAGAGATGCTGGATCCTGAAAATGAAAATGCGGATGACCTCCCTTCTGTTTCCATTTTGCCGTGGTCACTTCTCTTTCCGATGGGGGTTTCTCTTCATTTTCAACAGCGGGTCATGGAGTTTGTCTACCGGATGAACCTTTCCGGGAAGGAAACTTTGGAAATGGTTCCTTTCTGGGAGAATGGATTTCTCTGGATTCATGCTTCTCTTAAAGGAAAAAATGAGGGCCATGATTTTCTTGTTGTGGATGAATATGTCCTTGAGTTCTTGGAAGAACTGATTGAGCCGGTACTGACGGAAAGTCTTCCTGTTCGCCTGAAATGGCATCCATTGCCAAAGGACGGGAGAGGACTGTCTCTTGGACTTGTCTAGGAGACTTTCTTGATCGGTCCCGGGTTTTAAAGGGTTTTATGCAGTTGGGGAAAAAGCGAATTCTGCTTTTCGGTTATTGGTTTTATGATTGATTTTCATGGTCCCCGAAGGATTAAATGAAGTTCAAAGGTGTCATCTCTCTTTTGTTTTTGCTGCTTCTGTGCAGGGCTTTTTTGCCTGATGATTCATTCGGAGGATCGGTCCTTCAGGCAAATGTGCCCACTGGCACTGTGTCTTCGGTCAAGATAGAATCCCGGCCCTTATATCGCCTCTCCTACCCAATCCAGACAATGAGGATGGGGTACAGCAAGACAGCGCATCTGGTTTTCCTGACACTGATGAAAAGTGGTCAGGTCCTTGTTCTGGACAGCCGAACAGGAAAAGTGATCAAGACGATCTCCAACGTAGTGAAGCCACTTGATGCGACATTCGACTGGAAGAAAAGGAATATTCTTGTGACGGAAGGGGACTCCAGGGAGTTCCATGTCATACCGCTAGATGATCCATCGAAGATGAAAGATTTACCAACGGGACTTAATCCGACAGTGATCAAATACCGGGGGGATTTTGGAACATTCCTTCTCGCTGGAGCCGTTCATATTCTCTATCGACTGGACTCCGCTTCCTATCAGGTCGAACGCTGGACCGCTTTCGGAGACCGGATCCATGAAATCACTTTTTTGGGTAAAGGGCTCTACATCCCGTTGCTCCGGCATTCCCGGATATTGGTTGTCGACGGGAAGACACTTCAGGTGACCCATCAAGAGACGCTGGATCTTTGTGAACGACTGACCACAGTTTTGCCACTCACCGGTGGAGGTGTTGCAGCCCTTTGCGAAAACGAGCTTCTGGTCCGGAGACAATCCGGAGGAGCGTTTCATCACAGATACAGTGATGATTCTCCTGGGACAATGGTGGGTCCTGTCCAGTCAGAGTTCCTGCTGATCTTTTACCCGGATGCAGAGGAGATGGTCCTGACAGACTTGAGAACACTTAAACCTGTTCAGAGAGTTTCTATTGACGGCCGTCCGATGTGGTCTCTTCTCAATCATGATGGAACCGGGGTTTTTGTGGTTGTTTCGAACCCATCTACCGGTATCGTCAGCTTTGAGCGATTTTCCCTGAATCCTATTTATTCCCAAAAGGTTGCTGTGGGTAAAACGAAAAAGATTCTCCCTCAATTGGTGAATCCTGTTCTTCCGGCATCAGGCTCACTCCCCATTTCGGGAAAAAACAGCGCATCTGCACCTTCCATCAAAACGGCTCCTCCTTCGGGGAGTTCTCAAAAGGGGGTGCTCCCTTCTTCTGCAAAGACACGGGGAACGGGTACTCCCCCCAACAAATAGAATTGGAGGTAAAGTCATGACTGAAACAGTTCTGGGTAATCAGATGCTTAAGGGGCGTCACATTCTGGTCACAGGAATTGCCAATCGTTGGTCCATTGCCTGGGCAGTGGCAGAAGCGGTTCTCCGTGAGGGCGGAAAAATCACACTGACCTACCAGGGCGAGACCCAGCTTGGAAATATCAGGAAGATTCTTGCCGACATTCCTGGTGGAGACAGCGTTCTGGTTGAGCCGCTTGATGTGTGTGACGAAGAGCAGTTGACCTCTCTTTGTTCGACACTTGAAAAGGCTGGAATTTTTCTGGACGGAGTGGTCCATAGCATTGCTTTTGCCCTTAGGGAAGAGCTAGATGGACATTTTGTCGATACCAGCCGGAAGGGTTATCTTTTGGCACAGGAGATCAGTGCTTTTTCCCTTGTGGCTCTTTCAAAGGCGCTTCTTCCTCGCATGAATGACGGAGGAGCCATTGTTGCAATGACCTATCTGGGCTCCGAACGTGTGGTTCCTCACTACAATGTCATGGGAGTGGCAAAGGCTGCCCTTGAATCGGCTGTTCGTTATCTGGCCTATGATCTGGGTGGTCGAAAAATCCGCGTCAACTCACTGTCGGCCGGACCGGTTAAAACCGCTTCAGGTCGTGCGATCAAAGGGTTTGGAGATATGGTGAAGACCGTTTCCGAACAGTCGGCGATCAAGGAGCAACTGACCGTTTCTGAGGTTGCAGATGTTGCGGTTTCTCTTTTGTCACCTTATTTCAGGGGTGTTACAGGGGAGCTGATTCATGTCGACATGGGGTATCACGCTTTAGGAATGGTTTTGCCGGGTTCATCTCCCGCCTAGACATCATCACCAATCAGCATTCTGCTTATCGTCGAACTCTTCTTTCTTGAACAATCGAGGGAGGGTTCGACGATTCACTTTCTGGCAATTTCCATTTGTGTTTTCTGTCTAACGAGTCTCCTGTTCCAATTGTAAGATCTATTTATTGTAATATTTTTATATTTTTTAAATCTTTTAAATGCTTATTTTGAGTTATTTGATTTGATCGGATTGGTCTTGGGGAGTAGTATGGATTTCAGCTCTTCTTCATTAACAAAGAATCTTATTTACGGGAGGGAATCATGACGGAGCCAGTAGTGTTTCGAATGGGCATTCCGGTTCTGGATCATTCGGGAAAACAGGTTGGAACCCTGGAGCAGCTTGTTTTTCACGAAACCCAAAAAAAAATTGTGGAGCTTGTTGTCCGTGAACTATCCGGGCTCCGGCGCTTGCCCATGGATTTGGTGTCCGAGATCTCCCCATCATCGATTCATCTTAAAAAGTCGATGAATTCAGATGGGCTCTCGAAATGGCCCATTTTTCACCCGGAAGACTATGAGGAGGTTCCATCATGGTTTTTTCCTCCAGGTGCCCATATTGAGATCGGAGCGCTTGTTACGCTTAAGCCCTGCGATTTGAGGGAACTGGGAGAAGATCATGCGATGAGCCGTCGGGACTTCATGGCAAAATCAACGGTTGTCGTGGCATCAATGATCGGTGTCAGTCTTGTTGTTCCCATAGGTGGGTATATCCTGACTGCAACCCAAACAAAAGTGGTAGATCATTGGATTGACCTTGGAATCAATCTGAACGCACTTCCTACGGATACGCCCATTTCACATCCATTTTTTGGAACTTCAGTGAGTGGGTGGATGAAGGTTCCTGTCTCCAGATCCGTCTGGCTGATCCATCATTCCAATCCCAATGCTCCGGATTCCAAATCGGAAGACCAGATCAAGGGGATGGATTCTCCTCTGGAACTCAAAAACTCTGATCCCAGAATTACCGTTCTTTCTCCTGTTTGCCCCCATCTTGGCTGTGCTCCCCAGTGGACGCCAGAACAGAAAGAATTTATTTGTCCATGCCATCACTCCATCTATCAGCTCAATGGAAACCGTGTTTCCGGTCCGGCTCCAAGACCTATGGATTCTTTGCCCGTTAGGGTTTCCAAAGATGGGGCGATATCGATTGTTTATGAGCAGTTTGTTGTCGGGATTCCTAAAAAGGTCAGATTGTCCTGACTTGATGCCACGGTAGGCTTGTCCAAAATCCTTTTAAAAATAGGAGGGTTCTTTCATGCATCCTTCCCGTCCGAACCGTTTGGTTGAGTACCTGGATGAACGGATCAGAGTTCGCTCCCTGATGCAGTTTCTTCTGGCAGAGCCTATGCCGGGAGGCGCAAGATGGGCTTATATTTTTGGAAGCATGGTCCTTTTCTCCCTGATCATACAGTTTGTGACAGGTGTCATGCTGGCCTTTGACTATGGTGGGACTCCCGATCATGCCTGGGACAGTGTCAACTATATCGATCACCTGAAATATGGAACGCTTCCGGTTGGACGATTGATCAGAGGATTCCATTACTGGGGAGCATCGGTCATGGTTATTCTGGTGGGAATCCACCTCCTTCAGGTTTTTATCTGGGGGGCCTACAAGCGACCAAGAGAAGTCATGTGGCTTGTTGGTGTCGTTTTACTGGCACTGACGATGGTAGCCGCTTTTACCGGCTACCTTCTGCCTTGGGACGAGCGAGCTTATTGGGGAACGATTGTCGGAACAAACATGATGGGGATCATTCCGGTTGTTGGTCCCGTAATCAAAAGTGCCATCCGGGGAGGAACCGGCTTGGGAGCCTTGACCCTGTCGCATTTTTTTGCCATCCATACGATGGTTCTCCCATCTCTCTTCATCGGCTTTTTCGCTTTGCACATGGTTATTTTTCGCCGGGTCGGCCCTGCGGGGCCATTCCGGGGAACTCCATCCGAGCTTGAAGAGAAAAAAGAGTATTTTTATCCAAGACAGGTGTTGATGGATTCTCTCGGAATGCTTTTTATCTTTATCCTGGTCGCCACGCTCGCTGTTCTTTTTCCTCCGGGACTGGAAGCGATGGCCAATCCTGCGAACTCCAGTTACTCGCCGACCCCTGCATGGTATTTTGACTGGATTTTTGAGCTTTTAAAAATGATTCGCCCTGAAATTGCAGGTGTTTTGGGAATCCCCCTGATCGTCGGGATTCTTCTGGTGGTTTGGCCATTTTTTGATAAAAGCCCCGAACGCTCTCCTTACAAGAGACCGGTCGTTGTTTCAACCATTCTTTTAAGTCTTGGGCTGATCATTGTCCTGTCGTTGGAGGCAGAAGCAGGATACAAGCCCATGGTGGCACTTGACAGAACTGCCATGGCTCGGGGGAAAATCGTTTTTGACCATAGTGGCTGCATGGGGTGCCATAGCGTCGACGGAAAAGGGGGAAAGGTTGGTCCGGACCTTTCGGAAGAGGGGCTTGTTGGCCATTCGGAACATTGGCTCAAGGTCCAGTTTGTCAATTCGAAGGCCCACTTCCCTCAATCCCCGATGCCGGATTTTACGTTTTTGAAGCCGGAGCAGATTCATGATCTGGCACAGTATGTTTCGTCTCTTGGAAGAGCCGGATGGCCTGATCCTACCGCTCCGACTCCTTAAGGGCCCGAATGATGGATGTTGCCCTCTGCTTTTCTGGCATCCCCGAGAAGTAGAGCCGGTTGTTGATCAGAGTCGATGGGACCATCTGGATCTGGTGTTCTTCCCGAAGGCTGGCGCCTTCTGGAGATTCGATATCCACTTCTGTGTATTCGATGTCCTGATCATCGGACAGTAGCTCCCAGAACCGTTTTACGGGGGGGCAAGTCGGGCACCAAGTTGCGGTGAGAAGAATGACTTTGACCATGGTTCCTCCAAAATCTGTATGGTGTTTGTGGGGTGTTCCGATAGTGTACTGGAATGTTCACTCGTTGTCTCAGTATTTTGGAGGTTAAATGCTTGACCATTTGTTTTTGGGTGCCGTTGGCGGCGCAATCTTTGGCTTGTTTTTATCAAGGGTCAATCGGAAAGGATTTTGTTCCGGTGTTGTGTGCCGGATGAATGGAGACCCTAAAGTCTCTATCCCTTGGTATGCAATGATCGGAGCTTTTTTGGGCGCAACATTTAGAGGAGATTAGGCAAGCATGAATGATTTTCCCGTTCCCGTTGGACCGTATCAGACAGCAAGAAAACATGGTGGATTCCTTTTTCTGTCAGGGCAAATTCCTCTTGACCCGAATTCCGGAAATCTTGTTGAGGGTGGTATCTCGTCACAAACAGAAAGAGTGATTCTGAATATCGCTGGTGTATTGAAATCGTATGGTATCGACTGGAAATCTGTTTTGAAGGTCACCGTATATCTGACAGATCTGAACGATTTTGCGGAGATGAACGGCGTGTATTCAAGATTGATCGGAGAGCCTTATCCGGCCCGTTCAACGATCGGTGTCGCTTCTCTGCCAAAATCGGCAAAAGTCGAGATTGAGGTGACCGCGGCATTATCGTGAGGAATTTTTTCGTTGATGGACGAAGTTTGATTCTTATTGATTTTTCAAGACGAATGAACACGGGATGTGGAAGTAGAAGCACTTTTGTGATGAAGGAGGAGCCGTTCCGTGTTTGCTCCTCCAATATCTGTTTCAAAAAAGCGGAGTAGGGCGAACTAAAGGGCTTTTTGGACTTTTCCGCTTCGAATGCAACGGGTGCAGACCTGTAACCGCTTTGCTGCTCCGTTGATCAATGCCCTGACTGGCTGCAGATTGGGACGAAATGCCCTTTTGCTGACCCTATGGGAGTGGCTGATCTGGTTTCCCATGACTTTTGTCTTGCCACATACTGCACATTCTTTGGCCACGATTTTACCTTTCTTTAAACGGGATCCATCCACAAAACCCCTTCATTCTAGAGAGAAAAAGAATCGAAATCAAGTGATTTTGGATGAGACTTGGTGTCTCTGATTTCAGACAACCCGATTGAGAGACTCTTGTCCTTGATCAGGAAGATGAATCTTTCTGATCAAGGACAGAATTGGGCCTTTGCGTATGAGACTCTTTTTACGAATATTTATTATTATGGGTGTAAATGTTTTTAACAAAAACGATTTTTCATTGAAATCCTTGATATTTTTTTATGTTGGACTAGAATGATTGTCAAAATTTTTTCATTCTGAACGTAATGTTCCCTTGTGCGCTTCTTGTTCGTGATGGAAATGGTTTCCTGGTGGTGGCTGTTATTTTATGTCGGGTCTTTTTCCTTTAAAATGAAGGAGATTTCCGGAAGTGGGAGATGCTACGAGCAAGAAGCCCTCAGAATTAGCCGCACATACTCTTCGTCAGCTCAGCCGGGACGGATTGCCTCCTACTCCCTGGAATTATGCTGAAGTCTATTTTCAGATGGAAGCCTCTCCGGGTAATGAAGCCCTGTCCGATCTGATCGAGGTTTCTTCCCTTTTTGCCCAGATGGAGGAGGATTCCTGGTCGCTGAGGCAACTCGAAGGCTTAAGCCGGTTGATCCCCAAGGTCCATCTATTGTCAGATACGGAGGTTGGTCGGGAGGTTCATTTTATTTTGAAAGATATCCTGACCCGGAACAGAGGTTTTCTGAAAGAGGTCCTGGAGGATAAGAAACAGTTTCAGAAGACCGTAGTGTTTTTGAATCAAATGGTTTCCCAGATTTCCGGTACGCTGGAAAGTGCTTCTTCCAGGCTTGAAAAAAATGTTGAACGCCTCAATCAGTCCAAATCACTGGAGGAGGCGAGAAAGATTTTTGAAAAGATTACTGACGAGTCGAGAGAACTTCTCTCCACAATCAAAAAAATGGGAGCCGATATCGCCACGGCGAACAAGCAGCTGATGGTTTCATCGATTGAAGCCAATCTCGATCCCCTGACAGGTATCTTGAACCGTAGGGGACTCCAGCGAAAACAGGGAAACTTTGTCGGAATGCCAGTGGTTTTTATGGTGTTTGATGCGGATCATTTCAAGGCGCTCAACGATCAGCACGGACATGCGGCCGGGGATCTTTTTCTCAGGCAAGTGGTGCTATTTGTCTCGAGGCAACTCGAAAATATGAATTTCTCTTTTTGTCGTTGGGGTGGGGATGAGTTTCTTGTTGTCTTTGAAGGTGAGTCATTGGAAACGATTCTCGAAAAAGCGGAAAGCATTCAGAAGAATCTTGACCAAGGGGTTCCTTCTCCCACGATTTTTCTTCCTGGAACAAAAAAAAATCGGGTAACCCTCAGTATCGGTCTTTCCGGTGGTGACTACCGGTACCTTTCTGATTTCGATCGATTCTTTTCATTGGCGGACAAAGCTCTCTATCAAGCGAAGCAAGATGGACGGAATCTTGTTCGGGCCATCCATCTTGATGATTATTCCGGATAGTCCAGAGGGAGATTTTCTTTGAGTGCTTGGTGTCCTGCGTTTTTGGCTTACATGATCCCGGCTGACAGGACGTGCTGACCCCTGCCACCTCTATCTCATCCCTTCCTGATGTTGGACCCAGGCGAGGAGAGCGGCTCTCCAAACTTGGCATCCGGACGGTTCTCGATCTTTTGTACACGCTTCCTTTCCGCTATGAAGACAGAAGAGGTGTCCCCTCGATTGAAAACCTGAGGGAAGGGGAACCGCAGGGATTCCTTGCAACGGTCAGCTCCATCCGCAAAAAAGAGATTCGCAAGCTCAGGGTTCCTGTCATAGAGGCAATCCTTTCAGATGGTTCCGGGTCGATCAAGGCAGTGTGGTTTGGTCAGGAGTACATCCTGAAAGCGCTACCGGAATCTGCGCATGCTTTTTTTTTCGGACGAATCGAATATTCGGAGTTCGATCGTTCCATTGTTGTCAAAAGCCCTGTCTTTGAAAAAGTCGATCCGGGACAAAAAGGCCGTAAAAGCTTTCATGTCAACCGGATTGTACCTGTTTACAGAGAGTCTCTTGGTTTGACATCGTCTTTCTTTCGAAAGCTGATGGGGGAAACGCTCCTCTCACTGTGGGGGAGTGATTTCGATCCTCTTCCCGAAAGTATCCGGAAAAAATATGTATTTGATTCCTGGCTCAAAATGATTGTCGGACTTCATTTTCCTGCTGATATTCCTTCGGGTGGTTCTCTTGAATCCTTGCTTGACCCCTCTTATCCTCCCCGAAAGCGTCTGATCTATGAAGAGTTTTTTCTCCTCGAGTTTTTGATGTTTCAGAAAAAAGCCGATATCCGGGCACAGGGAAGATCCAACCAATACCGGATCGCACCGGAGGATTTCACCCATTTTTCCTCATCTCTGCCCTTTTCTTTGACCAACGCGCAAAAGAAGGTGATGGGAGAGATTTCGGCGGATCTTGAAAAGGATTACCCGATGAATCGCCTCCTTTTGGGTGATGTGGGATCCGGAAAAACCGTTATTGCGGCTTGGGCACTTTATCTTGCCATCAAATCCGGATTCCAGTGCGCGTTAATGGCTCCAACCGAAATTTTGGCGAAACAGCATGAAAAAACATTGTCCCACCTCTTTTCACCCCTCGGATTGACTCCATCCCTTTTGACCAATAGTGTCAAGGGATCTGAACGGAAAGCCATTGTTTCAGGGGTTCATTCCGGGCAGATCTCCCTTTTGGTGGGAACACAGGCGTTGATTCAGGAAAGTCTGAACTTTTCTTGCCTGGGACTTGTTGTGATCGATGAGCAACATCGTTTTGGTGTTGATCAGAGACGGACCCTGATGGGGAAGGGATCACAGCCGGATACCCTTCTGATGACCGCGACCCCGATTCCCCGATCTCTGGCACTGTCGTATTATGGTGACATGGATCTTTCCATTCTGGATGAAAAACCACCGGGGAGGCTTCCTGTCCAGACAAGAATTTCCCGGTCGGACAACGATTTTTGGGACAGGATCGTCCGTCCGTTTTTAGAGAGGGGGGAGCAGGTATTTGTTGTTTGCCCCCTGATAGAAGAATCAGATGTAATCGAAGCAAAGGATGCGAGTAGCCACTGGGAGTTTTTGTCGACTCATTTTTCACCTGTTGAAGTGGGACTCCTTACGGGGAGGACGCCTTACGAGAGTCGTGAGGAAATGATGTCCCGCTTTCGGTCGGGGGAGATTTTGATGCTTGTTTCCACAACAGTGATTGAGGTAGGTGTTGACATCCCGAATGCCACAGTCATGGTTGTCGAGAGCGCTGAACGCTTTGGACTTGCTCAGCTTCATCAGCTTCGCGGGAGAGTTGGCCGGGGATCATTGCCCGGTTTTTTCTTTCTTCTTCCGGGTGAGGGGGCCAGTGATGAGGCGATTGCCAGGCTTCATGTCCTGGAAGAGTCGGATGACGGATTTCTTGTGGCGGAGGAGGACCTTCGCTCAAGAGGGCCAGGGGAGTTTCTTGGAACTCGCCAGTCCGGAGCGCCGGCCTTTATCTGTGCAGATCTTTTGAGAGATTTTGATACGCTACAATCTGTCCGTATGGATGTCCGAAACTTCCTCCAGGAAGGTGACAGCCAGAGAGCCGATCATCAAAAATGGGTCTGGGCATGGACAACTGTGACCGACTTTATTCGGTCACGATACACAGGAGTTGAAGAATGGATCAGAGTTCGCTGAAAAAAGGATCCCAGATCTCTTCCATGAAAGAGGATTTTTTGAGGGGACTGGGTTTTTCCAGAAGATGGAGCCAGGTCAGTTTGTTCCAGATCTTCCACTTTCCGGAAATTCTGCGAGCCGGAATAGCCATTCGGCAAAATGAGAAAAAACTTGAGGCGGCAACCCATGAACTTGGTGAATTTGTCTATCAGAGAAAAGCTCAGGAATCTCTGGATGAAGGGGAAGTGATTGAATGGGATCTGCTCCGGGGTAGGGTGCTGCTCTTCATGGAAGAGCGGAACCGCTTGCTTCGGAGAGGGGGAAAGAGCGATTTTCCATTCACCGGCTCCGTCGGGGAGAGTAAGGATTCGAATCTGTCGCAATCATCCGGGGGGGAGAAGGAGTGAGTTTATCGAATCATCGCATATGTCTGGTGGATGTCGGGACCAATTCCTCCTT
>JAKBTA010000025.1 GCA_021844645.1 Nitrospirota bacterium | reverse complement strand
GAAATCCTCCCGACTCTGGCACACCGCCTTGATCTCGTCATTCGATGTCAGGCTCCGGAAATGATCGGGATTCATCCACTGGCTCATCCCGGACCCGGGTGGCTTGATGTCCATAATCACATGACAGGACCTGTCGAGCCCCTCGGGAATGGGAAATCCTCCCGAAGTTTCAATCAAAACCTCATATCCTTCCCGTCGGAGACGGTTCGAAAGCTCCACAAAATCCGTCTGGACAAACGGCTCCCCCCCGGTAATCTCGACCAGATTTGTTTCCGACTTCCCCGTCTCAAGAAGGATCTCGTCCACAGTCATGTCCGTTCCACCATAAAATGAATAGGTCGTATCACACCATGTACAACGAAGGGGACAACCAGAAGTCCTGATGAAAAAACAGGGCCAACCCGAATAAAGCGATTCCCCCTGAATCGAACGAAACAGCTCGGTAATCTTCAACCTGAAGCTCCTGACCCCGTTGGACCACCTGTCTGTTGTCCGCCAACGGAATGATTGTCCATTTTTTTTCGCAGTTCCATGATCCTGCTGTTGATCAGAGCGGGGTTCGGGTAGGAGGAAATCAGGGTGGTCAACAATTCCAGCGCTTTCTGATACTGACCATCCTTTTCATCGATGGAGGCCAGATTCAGTCGGGCGACCGAAGCAAAGGTACTGTCAGGGTATCTTTTCAGGAAGGCGGCCAGTCTGACAGAGGCCCCTGAACTGTTTCCGAGAAACGCGTCCATGAGACCGAGCTTGTAACGAGCCTTTTCACCCGTGAATCCGTCGGGAACAGCACGAACCACCTTCTTGTAGAAGACCGACGCATTCCGGTAGTCTTCACGATGCTCGTAGATCCTTGCCATCAAAAGATAAATTCGTCCCTGAAACTCACTATCGAGGGAGTCAGCATCGATTTTTTCAAGGATTTCAAGCGCCTGACCAGAGCGGCTCAAGCGGTCAAGATCCCTCGCCAGAAAAAAGGAGACCTTTTGGCGAATCGCTCCTCCCTGAAGATTTTCCAGGGCTTTCATATAATCCTGGGACGCCTGACGCGGGTCGTTCTGGTAGAGATCGTCCATTCTGCCCAGGCGAAAGTAAGCCTTTCCCCTTGTCCTGGCAACGGGACTTTTCGCGATCGCCCCGGAAAAATCCTCACGGGCCCGGGCAAGATCCAGATGCTCGAGAGCGACCATACCCTGATCGTACTTTTGTTCCGCCCGATTTTTGCTGCAACCATCCTGACCGACCAATAAAAAGACCAGAAACATTGCCCAGAAGGCCCTGGACAGAATCAGGTCAAGTCGCGGGAGTCCCATCTTCCGTTTCTCCCCTGAGGGGTGCCAGGGATGCACACTGGATTTCATCTTCCGACTGAAGGTTCAAAAGTTTCACTCCCTGCGCCGTCCTGCCGGTCAAACGGATCGTCGATGTTTCAATCCTGAGCGCCTGGCCTTTCTGGGTGATCAGAAAAACATCCTCGGATCCTGTCACCTTGATGACCGAAACAACCGGACCAATCTTCTCAGCTGCCTTGAGGATCCTGACGCCCTGGCCTCCGCGACCCTGAAGCCGGAAATCCTTTCCTGTATTGACGCGTTTTCCGTAACCCCTTGCCGTAATGACGGCAACAAAGTCTTCGTCCTGAATCGTCTCCGCTCCGACAACCAGGTCATTCGGTGCCAACTTGATCCCCTTCACACCCGAAGCCGTTCGACCCATGCTGCGAAAACCCTTGTCTGGATCATCCATCGGGATCAGAATTCCCTTGCCACCCTTTGTAGCGATCAGGATATCGGTCCCCGGCTCGCCGACCATCACCTGGGCGAGACGGTCCCCCTCCTCCAATGAAATCGCTATGATTCCGCTTTGCCGGATCTGGCCGTAATGGATCAGCTGAGTCCTCTTGATTTTTCCCCTTTCGGTCACAAAGATCAGACTCTTTTCTTCCCCGAAAGAGCGGATGGAAAGAAGTTGTGTGACTTTTTCATCGGGAGCAAGCGCCAGGAGCGACCGGATGCTCTTTCCCCGGGTTGCCCGCTGACCTTCCGGAATTTCGTGAACCTTAAGACGATAAACCTTCCCGATATCGGTGAAGAAGAGAATAGTCTCATGCATTGTGGGAGACAGTGTCGAAATAACGGCGTCGTCATCCTTGAGTGTGACGCCGATTCGTCCCTTTCCTCCCCTGTTCTGGGTCGGATAGGCGTCTTTTGAAAGCCTCTTGATGTATCCCTGGAATGTCAGATTGATATAACAGGGATCGTCGGGAATGAGGGATTCGAAATCAATCTCGCCTTCATCCGGAACAATTCTGGTCCGCCTTTCATCCCCGAACTTTTCACGAAGCTCCAAAAACTCTTCTCTCACGACTCCCATCAAAACATCCCGGCTGCCAAGGATCCTTTCGAGCTCAAGAATAATTTTCCGGACCTCTTCATACTCTGCTTCAATTTTATCCCTCTCAAGGGCAGTCAGCCGCTGCAGACGCATATCGAGAATGGCACGGGCCTGAATCTCGGAAAAAGCGTAGGAGGTCATAAGCCCTTCCCGTGCGGTCTCGGGAGAGTCTGACGCCCGAATCAGCGCAATGATCTGATCCATCAGATCGATGGCACGCTTCAACCCCTCGAGGATATGGAACCTTTCCCGGGCTTTTTTGAGGCGGTAGAGGGTTCTCTTGGTGACCACATCCTGACGGAAATCCAGAAAATGCCGAAGTGCTTCCAAAAGGGAAAGGGTGACCGGCCGCTGGTTGACGATGGCGACAAAATTGACCCCGAACGAACTTTGAAGAGCGGTCATGGAATAAAGCCTGTTGATGATGACCTGAGGATTTCCGTCCCGTTTCAGATCAAGGACGATCCGCATTCCTTCCCGATTTGACTCATCCCGAATATCGGCAATTCCGTCAATTTCCTTGTCACGGACAAGAGCCGCGATTTTTTCAATGAGACGGGTTTTATTCACCATGTATGGAATTTCGCTGATCACGATCGCCTGACGGTCGGCCCTGGTACTCTCCTCCACATCAACCACTCCCCGCATCACCACAGAACCGCGACCGGTGCGGAAGGCCTCCTCTATACCCGAACGACCCATGATCAGGCCACCTGTCGGAAAATCCGGTCCGGTCACGACACGGAGAAGATCTTCCATGGAAAAAGACGGGTTATCGATCATCTCAAGCAGGGCGTTGATGATCTCCCGACTGTTGTGGGGAGGAATGTTGGTCGCCATTCCGACGGCAATACCCGACGATCCGTTCAGAAGCAAAAGGGGAAGTTTTGCGGGAAGGACTTTAGGTTCTTCAAGAGATTCATCATAGTTTGGACCGAACCCGACCGTTTCTTCCGAAAGCTCCGACATCATCTCCTCGGAAATCGCCTTCAGCCGAATTTCCGTATACCTCATGGCTGCGGGAGAATCTCCGTCGATCGATCCAAAATTTCCCTGGCCGTCAATCAATGGGTAACGAAGCGTAAATGGCTGGACAAGCCTGACCGCTGTATCATAAACCGCCGTATCTCCGTGAGGATGGTATTTACCAATCACATCACCAACGATACGGGCCGATTTTTTGTAAGCCCCCCCGGAACGGACTCCCATTTCATGCATCGCAAAAAGAACCCGTCTCTGAACGGGCTTCAGGCCGTCCCGAATATCGGGCAAGGCCCTGCCGACAATAACGCTCATGGAATAGTTCAGGTATGCGGTCCGGATTTCGGTATCAATCGCAATCGCCTGCTCAAAAGGAATCATGGCCAAGAAAGTTACTCCTTCTGGGAGAATGAATCGTCAACAAACATCAGGAATCAATCAGATATCCAGATTGGATACGTCAAGAGCAAATCGCTCGATGAATTCACGACGGGGTGCCACTGCTTCACCCATCAGGGTAGTGAAGATCCGGTCCGCTTCGACATAGTCGGGAATGGAGACTCTCAAAAGGGTCCGCCTTGCGGGATCCATTGTGGTCTCCCACAGCTGTTCGGGGTTCATCTCACCCAAACCTTTGTACCTCTGGAGGGACATTTTGGAGCGGACAGGCATCTTGATATGCTCAAGAATCTCCTTGGGCGTAAAAAAGGAGAAAACCTCCCCGGTGGACCGGTCTCTTCCCCGAAAGACGCCATCATGCGGCAACATCCCTGACAACGTCAGGATCCTGAGGGACTTCTTTCCTGAAGCCAGTTGCGCCAGGAGATGGGGATCGAGCGTCAGCCGGGATTCATATCCCAAGCTTCTGGAGGTAAAGAAAATCTTCCACCACGGCTCTCCCTCCTCGGGAACCTCAAAACCGAGCTCTCCGGAAAGCTCACCTGTGGGCTCAACCTTTTTATAGTTGGCCACAGCGAAATCCAGAAGAGACCTGGCCGCTTCCTCAGACTTCAGAAGATCGACATGAATTCCGGAAAACAGACCCAGGACCCGAATCAGGGAAGCATGCCCATAGCGCTGGGCATACCCGGCGACCTCGGATTCAAAGTTCGTCAGGATAAGAAGTTTGGCGACCGCTGCCGGTCCTTCAAGCCATTCTCCTGTCTGTGGATCCTGAAAATCCGATTTCGCGCAAGCGAGTTCGAAGGTATATTCCTCAAGTGCCTGGTCATTTAAAAGATATCGTTCCTGACGCCCGATGGAAACTTTGTAAAGAGGCGGCTGAGCGATGAAAACATGGCTGCCCTCGATCAACAGATTCATATGCCGGAAAAAGAATGTCAGAAGGAGTGTCCTGATATGGGCTCCGTCCACATCAGCGTCCGTCATGATGATGATCTTGTGGTAGCGGAGATTCTTCTGGGAATACTCTTCGTTTCCAAGGCCACAGCCGACGGCCGTGATCAGTGCCCTGACCTCATCATGGGTCACAAAACGCTCTGCCCCACCAGCCTTTTCGACATTCAGGATCTTTCCCTTCAGAGGCAAAATCGCCTGAAACTTGCGATCACGTCCCTGCTTGGCAGAGCCACCGGCGGAATCTCCTTCAACGATATAAAGCTCACATTTGGCAGGATCGCTTTCCTGACAATCCGCCAATTTGCCCGGAAGATTCGAGCCTTCAAGAACATTTTTTCTCTTTGCAAGCTCTTTGGCCTTTCTTGCCGCTTCCCGGGCCATTGCCGTCTGGATCCCCTTGTCGGCAATCTTTTTGGCAATTTGCGGAAATTCTTCAAACCGCTCCTGCATCTCCTCGGCCAGAAAGGTTTCCATAGCCCCGGCAACCCAGGATGACCCCAGCTTGGCCTTGGTCTGTCCCTCAAACTGGGGATCGGGAATGCGGACACTGACCACCGCGGTCAGACCTTCGCGAATATCCTCTCCACGAAGCTCTTCCCCCTTGTTCAGCTGCTTGTCCTTGATGAAACGGTTAATAACCCGGGTAAGAGCGGTACGGAACCCCTTGATATGGGTCCCGCCCTCTTTTGTAAAAATATTGTTCGCAAAACCGAGGATTGTCTCGTTATCGGTGGTCTCCTGATATTGGAAGGCAACCTCAAACTGGGCTCCGGTGGGAAGTTCCCGCCGGAAAAAGAGAACCTCATGGATAGTTTTCTTGTTCTCATTTAAAAACTCATTATAGGACTTGATCCCTCCCTCGAAATGGAAGGTCTCCTCCCGTAGGGATTCTTCTTCCCGAAGGACGATGGTCAGGATCGGATTCAGAAAGGCCAGCTCCCTGAAGCGATGGGCAAGAGTGTCAAAAAGGAATGTATCGGTTTCCATAATCGAAAGGTCCGGCCAGAAACGGATGGACGTTCCCCTAAGGGTGGTTGTACCGACAACGGCAAGAGGAGCAACAGGGACACCCTGATGATAAACTTGCCTGTGAAGCTTTCCTTCCTGATGGATCTCAAGTTCAAGTGTCTGGGAAAGAGCGTTCACAACGGAAACGCCCACCCCATGAAGACCCCCGGAAACCTTATAGAGGCTGTTGTTGAACTTTCCCCCGGCATGAAGAACCGTGAGGACTACTTCGGCAGCAGACCTTTTCTGTTCAGCATGGATCCCGGTCGGAATTCCACGGCCGTTGTCCATGACCGTAACGGAATGGTCCGCATGAATCGTTATGTCGATATGGCTGCAAAATCCTGCGAGAGCTTCATCAACGGAGTTATCGACAAGTTCGTACACAAGATGATGGAGTCCATCAATGCCTGTGCTGCCGATATACATACCCGGCCTTACCCGAACGGCCTCAAGACCCTCCAGAACCCTGATCTGTTCGGCTCCGTAGGCAATCACTTCTTCTTCTGGTGCCACAATACCCCCTGTTTATTGCTGTTGTGACCAAAGTGCTACCTCAGGTCAGGACTTAACCCATCGGCATCAATACATACCGGGAGTGCGGATCATCAAGAGCTCTCCAGATGACCGGCATCGAATCCTTTGCCCCATACTCCTTGCCGTAACGCACATCAAACCGGATGGTTTCCCCTGATGTCACCGCCAGAAGGACTCTCAAAAAGTCGATCTTGAAAATCAGGGAACCCGACTCTCCCCTGACAAATGCCGGAATGGTTTCAATCGATTCCCCGATTTCCTCATTCATGGTCCTCAGAACCAGGAATCGGTCATTCCAGTCAAAAATAACCTCCGGCTTCTTGTCAGAAACCACAGAAACCCTTTTCAGGGCGCTATCCAGGGATTCCCGGGAAATCTCCACCCCAACGGTGAAGTCCTGGGGAAACGCCTCCTTGTAGTTCGGGTAGGGAGTCGACAGGAGCCTTGCAAAGTAGTAGAAGCGTCCCCATCGAAAAGTGACGTATTTGGGGTTCAGGACGATTTCGATCGACATGTTCGGATCCTTGGCATCAAGCTCAAGCACATGCGCAAGCTCCTGGAGGTTTCTTTTTTTCAGGATAAAACGGCTTTCCGACTGCCCTGTCACCGAACCGCCCGCATCTTCACCCAACAAAATGACCCCATGATGTAGACGATGTCCGTCGGTACTGACCATGTTCAGGATCGGCTGACCTTTGTCCCCCAGCTCACGGGTCAAAAGAATGCCATTTAATGGCTTGCCCTCTTCATCGGACGCAAAAGGCAAGCTTTTTTTCAACTGGTCGAGAAAAGCTCCCAAAGGGACAAGAAATGAATATTCTGCGGTAATTTCCGGAAAAACATTAAACTCGTCCGGATTAATTCCCTTAAGGCTATTCTGGATTCGCTCGCGCTCAATCCTTGTCAGTCCGGAAGCATCTCTCGTAATAGTCAGGTCACCTGGAGGCAACTGACGGATAAGATTAAAAAGGGTTTTACCCGGCACCGTCGTTTTTCCCGGAGCCAAGACTTTTGCGGGCAACTCGAAACGTCCTCCCGTCTGTGTGTCGGAAGCATAGAGGGTAACCGTTTCCCCCTGCGCATCCAGCAAAACCTGGGACCCTACAAGAGCAGCGTTTTTTCGATCGGTCAGTGCGGCAATCCTTTGAACCCCGTCCAGAAATGTCTCCTGATCAACGATGATTTCCATTGTTTCCTGTCTCCATAAGTATTTTGGAACTATTCTGTTATTTAGCCGAATAGGATCTAGCTTCTGTTCTCGAGCCTCTTCTTGATTTGCTCTATCTCGCTCATCGTCTGGGGATCTGATTCAAGCGCATCCTCAATATATTTACAGGAATGAATGATTGTCGAATGGTCCCTGCCACCAAGTTCCCGACCGATTTCAGGGTAGGACTTATGACCGATATCCCTGATCAGATACGCTGCCATATGTCTTGCAACGACCATTGAACGGGTTCTTTTCCTGGAGCGGATATCTTTGGATGTCACACCGTAGTAACCTGCCACTTCGGCAAGGATCCGCTCCACATCTGCAAGATCCTTGGTGGTTGGCAGAATATCGGACAGAAGCTTCCTGGCAACTTCAATGGTGATGGGTCTCCCCATCAAATTTCCCCAGGCTCCCAAACGGATCATTGCCCCTTCAAGCTCACGAATATTCGTCTTGACTGTATTGGCCAGAAAAAAGACAACTTCTTCAGGAAGGGCCAATCCCTCCTGGGCCATCTTGTCCCTCAATATGGCGATCTTTGTCTCAAAATCGGGAATCTGTATGTCCGCAATCAGACCCCAGCTGAAACGCGACTTCAACCGGTCTTCAAGTGTTGCGATTTCACTGGGCATGCAATCACTGGATAGAATAATCTGTTTTCCATTTTCAAATAACGCGTTGAATGTATAAAAAAACTCTTCCTGGGTTCTCTCTTTTCCTGAAAGGAACTGGATATCATCCACAATGAGGACATCAATCTTACGATATCGTTCCCGAAATTCGTTCATCTTGGAAAACTTGATCGCTGTCACCATTTCATTCAGGAAGGATTCGGTCGTGATATAGAGAATTTTCAGGGAAGGAAAACGGGATTTCATCTGGTTGCCAATGGCGGACACCAGATGGGTTTTTCCCAATCCGACTCCTCCAAAAACATAAAAGGGATTATAGGTGTTGGAGGGATTATTCGCGATAGCCGTTGCCGCTGCATGGGCGAACTGGTTGCACATCCCCACAACATAATTGGAAAAGGTATACCGGGGACTCAGATGAGTTTCCCATGTACTCTGCTGTTCGGGAGACATGCTCAAAACCCCAGATAAACTCTTCGACTTATCTTGCTGGGGAGATTCCTTGGCTTTTTTCTTTCTCTGTGGAGTTTTGGCCTGCGGGAGAACCTCAACCGTCAATTCGATCCGGTCATTGTCCAGAACCTCCCTCATCACCAGAATAATTTCGGAAAGGTAACGCTCCTCGATCATTCTCTGGACAAAAGACGATCCGACAAACAGGATATAACTCTCTCCCGATCCGGAAAGCGACGCTCCCTCAAAGAGGTCCAGAACACCTTCCAGATCACGAGACCGGGCTTCGGGACCGAACTCGCGAAATCTGTTGAGAACCCTCTGAAGAAGGACCGAATCCATCTCTTCTTCGTCCTTTATTTTAGGCAAGGATCAAAAGTCTTTCCACAGTTCATTCACACCTGTTGAAAAAGGATTATTGGGAAGCGGCAGACGGTCATCCGGGGAAAGCCGAAGATGGAGGGGAAAGTCCTGGTTCCGGAAAATACGGGGAGAATATCTACCTCGGAACAATCCACAAAACATCATAAAAACGAGAGAACCGATACACCTGCCCCCTGTCTTACAAAAATATTTGTCTTTTTGTGGATCAACCGTGGACAACCATCAGAACTTCCTGTGCAAAACTAGCGTATAACCGGACGTCACGATCCTAACAGATCCATAATCCACAATTCAAGGAATCGAACCCAGAACTTATCCCCAGAATATAAAATAGATTATTTCATTAAAATAAAAATAATTATAAGACTTATCCCCAGAAAAAAATCGCTCTACTCTTTACTTCTCACTTAAAACAAAAAAACAATACAAAAATTCTATCTCTAAAAAAATGACATCACAAAATTCGGAAGTACCTTGACCCTCCATGAAGGTATCCCATAGAATAGTCTTTTAACTCTGGAAAAAACTTTCCATTTTTTTATGGAAACGGCCAACTGTGCCCAACCACCGTCCATGTGAGCTTCATTCACACGCTGCCTAAGGAGAGTCCCAATGAAGATGAGCGGAGCCGAAATGCTCCTCGAATCCCTCAAGAGGGAAAATGTACAACATATTTTTGGTTATCCCGGAGGAGTTGTTCTTCCGATCTTTGACGCCTTGTTCAAGGATCCTTCCCTTCAGGTTGTCCTCACACGTCATGAACAGGGCGCAGTGCATGCTGCAGAAGGATATGCCCGATCCACCAACAAGGTGGGAGTTGTACTGGTCACGTCCGGTCCTGGTGCTACCAACACCGTAACGGGACTGGCAGATGCCAATATGGATTCCATACCGATCGTCGTCATTACAGGACAGGTTCCGACCAAAATGATCGGAAATGACGCCTTTCAGGAAGCTGACATCGTAGGCATCAGCCGGTCCTGTACCAAACACAACTTTCTCGTAAGAAAGATCCAGGATCTGCCGAGAATCATAAAGGAAGCCTTCTATATCGCCAGAACAGGCCGTCCAGGTCCGGTTCTCGTCGATCTTCCGAAAGATGTTATCGTCGACAGGGCTGATTTCATTTATCCCGACAGCGTTTCCATCCGGTCCTACAATCCGACAATGCAGGGAAACCGGTGGCAAATCCGTAAAGCAGCCCAGGCCATTTCCAAAGCCAAGAGACCTGTCCTTTACGCCGGGGGAGGAATCATCTCTTCTGATGCCACAAAAGAACTACTCGATCTGGTGACGTTGACCAACATCCCCACAACCCTGACACTCATGGGTCTCGGAGCATTGTCCGGAACGCATCCGAGATTTATGGGAATGCTGGGAATGCATGGGACATATGCTGCCAATATGGCCATTCATCATTGTGATCTTCTCATTGCAGTGGGCGTTCGATTTGATGACCGCGTCACTGGAAAAATCTCCGAGTTCTCCCCCCACTCGAAGGTCATTCATATCGATATCGATCCAACATCTATCCGAAAAAACTTTCACGTGGACATTCCCATTGTCGGAGATGCCAAACATATCCTGAAAGACCTGATCGAAGAAATAAAGGAACTGAACAAACCTGAACCTCCATCCAAGGAAAAACTCATTGATCCCTGGATTGAGCAGGTTGAAGAGTGGGAAAAAGAACATCCGTTGACATATGAGCATGACACAGAGGTGATTAAACCCCAGTATGTGATCGAGAAAGTTTATCAGTTCACACAAGGAGACTGCATTGTTTCAACCGATGTCGGTCAGCACCAGATGTGGACAGCCCAGTTTTTCAAATTCATCAAACCCAATACATGGCTGACATCAGGTGGTCTCGGTACGATGGGTTACGGATTTCCTGCCGCGATTGGAGCGCAGAAAGCCCATCCGGACAAAAGGGTCATCGCCATTACCGGTGAAGGAAGTTTCATGATGAATATCCAGGAGCTTGCAACTGTTGCCTCCCTCGATATTCCTGTCAAGATTGTGATTCTCAATAACAAATATTTGGGAATGGTTCGACAGTGGCAGGAATTTTTCTATGGTGGACGGTATTCATCCTCCTTTATTGGCCAAAGTCCGGATTTCGTCAAACTCGCAGAAGCTTTTGGAATTGTTGGCCTGAAGGCGTCCAGACATGATGAGGTCGAAAACATCATACTTGATGGATTCTCAAGACGGGGACCCGTTCTCATGGAATTTCATGTCGATCCTGAAGAAAATGTCTTCCCGATGGTTCCTGCGGGTGGGTCGAATATCGAAATGATCTTTGAAGCCCCTGAACATAGGGATGATCGAAAAAAACGAGACTCCATCCTGACGGCATAAGGCGGGAAATCATGAGTGATATACAGAAACATTTCATACAGGTTGTTGTTGAAAACAAGTTTGGTGTTCTTTCCAGAGTCGCAGGTCTTTTCAGCGCAAGAGGTTTCAATATCGACAGTCTCTCCGTCGCACCGGGAATTGATCCGACCGTTAGCCAGATGACAATCGAGACACAGGGTGATGACCACGTTGTGGAACAGATTGTCAAACAGCTGAACAAACTCATTGACGTCATAAAGGTTGTGGATCTGTCAGAGTTCTCTTTTCTTTGCAGGGAAACCCTTCTGATCAGGGTCAATACCGCCCGTCCTGGAGACAGGGAAGAAGCCTTCCGGATTTCCGAGATTTTCCGGGCGAGAATCGTTGACTCCTCTCCGACAACCTATACGATAGAGGTTACCGGCGATACCGAAAAGATAGAAGCCATCCTGAATTTCCTGAAACCCCTTGGAATCAAGGAAATCATTCGTTCAGGAAAAATTGCGATCGCCAGAGAAGAACAACATGGGGGCCATAAACCTTCAAAACATAGTATTGAGGGGGAATATTCCCATCATCGCTAGGATCCGCACCTGCACTATTGACCATCTAGCCCAATGACCATTACAAGGAGACTCTTTTGAACAAGAAAATTTCTTACGAATCCGATTTGAACCTGAAACTGATCCAGGGAAAAAAAGTGGCTATTATTGGTTTCGGAAGTCAGGGACACGCTCACGCCCTCAATCTTCGGGAATCAGGCGTTTCCGTCGAAATCGGGCTTCGTCCGGGAGCCTCCTGGACAAAAGCTGAAGGTTTTGGGTTCAAGCCGGTGACCGTTTCAGAGGCTGTCAAAAAAGCGGATTTCGTAATGATCCTTCTTCCCGATGAACTCCAGGGAGATATCTATCGTGATGAAATCAGGCCACACCTGAGACCAGGGATGACCTTGGCTTTTGGCCATGGGTTCAATATTCATTTTGGTCAGATCACTCCTCCAAAAGATGTCGATGTCATGCTGATAGCTCCAAAAGGACCAGGACATCTCGTACGTTCCGAATACCAAAAGGGCTCTGGAGTTCCTGCCCTCATTGCCATCCATCAGGATGCGACCAAGACCGCAAAAGATCTCGCCCTTTCTTACGCAGGAGCCATTGGTGGCGGTCGTCCCGGAATTTTTGAAACAACCTTCCGTGAAGAGACCGAGACAGACCTTTTTGGTGAGCAGGTTGTCTTGTGTGGAGGATTGACCGCACTCATCACAGCAGGTTTCGAAACACTGACGGAAGCAGGATACGCCCCTGAAATGGCCTACTTTGAATGTCTTCACGAGGTCAAGCTTATTGTCGATCTGATTTATGAAGGCGGAATTTCCAATATGCGATACTCGATCAGCAACACCGCAGAATATGGAGATCTGACAAGAGGCCCGAGAATCATTACCTCGGAAACCAAGGCCGAAATGAAAAAAATACTCCATGAAATCCAGTCCGGACAGTTTGCCAAGGAGTTTATCCTTGAGAATAAAGCTGGAAGACCGGTTTTTCAGGCTCTTGAAAAGTCCGGACAGAACCATCCCATTGAAAAGGTCGGTAACGAGATCCGTTCCATGATGCCCTGGATCGGGAAAAGCCGTCTGGTCGATCAGGCCAAAAACTAGATGAAAGTCTCTCCAGATCATTTTTCCAAACCCATTGCAAAGGAAGGAATGCCTTTTATCCTGATTTCTTTGGGAATCCTTGCAGGTTCAGTCTATCTTTTGGGACCTGCAGGAGGAATATTCACTGTCATCCCGGTTTTTGTCATCAATTTTTTCAGAAATCCGACAAGACAGGTTCCACCGGGAGAAAAGACAATCGTTTCCCCCGCCGATGGAAAGATTGTCCGGGTCGAACATGATGACCGGGGACGGATGCAAGTTTCCATTTTCATGAATGTGTTCGACGTTCACTTGAACCGGATTCCCATAAAGGGAATCGTCAAGGGAATAGCCTACCATCCAGGGAAGTTTCTGAATGCGGATATGGACAAGGCCTCTCTTGAAAATGAGCGAAATACACTTGTTATCGAAACGCAAGGAAAACAGGAAATCCGCATGACCCAGGTGGCGGGTCTGATAGCCAGAAGAATTGTCTGTTATGCCGAAGTGAATGATCTTCTGGAAAGTGGTGTCATTTTTGGTCTGATCAGGTTTGGCTCAAGAGTGGATCTTGATCTTCCGGGAGATTCGGAGATCAGGGTTTCCATGGGTGACCGGGTTAGAGGAGGGGAGTCTGTCATTGGATACATATCCTCATGACGAAGAAGGGAATGCGGGATCCAGAACGCGTTCCCGGGGAATTTACATACTTCCGAATCTTTTTACCACGGGAAATCTGTTTTTTGGCTTTCTCGCGATTCTGGCAAGCTTCCAGCATGATTTCAAAAAGGCCGCCTTTTCCATTTTGATCGCTTCTGTTTTTGACAATCTTGACGGAAAAGTGGCGAGGCTCGCCAGGGCTACAAGCCAGTTTGGGGTTGAATACGACAGCCTTGCCGACCTCGTTTCCTTTGGCGTGGCTCCGGCCTTTCTGGTTCTGAATGCGAGTCTTGGAGGTTACCACCGGCTCGGTTTGATGGCCGCATTCTTGTTCGCTGCCTGTGGTGCCCTTCGATTGGCCAGATTCAATGTCATTACGTCCAAGGTCTCCTCGCGCTACTTTATCGGACTCCCCATCCCCGCGGGTGCCCTTTTCATCGCCTCTGCCGAAATTGTCTCAAC
The DNA here is from genome assembly GCA_021844645.1 of Nitrospirota bacterium. The sequence continues at coordinate 2,623 of JAKBTA010000025.1, read as the reverse complement.
GGGTCCGCTTTCAACGGTCATTCCGTTTTCGCCCATGTTTTTTCTTGTGTCGACCTACCTGGTTTCCATCCTGATGGTCAGTCCCATTCCATACAGGAGTTTCAAGGAGGTTCGATTCCTGAAAAAGCCGCAACATACCTTTGTTTCGGTATTGCTGGTCTCTCTTCTTTTCGTGCTTTATCCCAAACAATCCTTTTTTTTGGTCATTTTGACCTATGCTCTTCTGGGTCCCTCTGAATTTATTGTTTACAGATTTTTTATGAAAAGACCACAAATTCTGGAAACACTGCCCAATCCCCCCGCGTCTCCAACAGGCAGGTCTCTCAAGTCCCGTCTCCTTTCGGACCGGTTTAGCCACCCCAAAAAACATTAGGAACCAACCAGAATCACATTGTTCACCTGGAATCTGAATCAGGGAGGAATCACCATGGACAGCCAGATTGTTCGCATTTTCGACACAACACTCAGGGATGGGGAGCAGAGCCCCGGAGCTTCGATGCAAAAAGAAGAAAAACTTCTTGTTGCGAGGCAACTTGCCCGTCTTGGGGTGGATGTCATTGAAGCGGGATTTCCGGTTGCAAGTCCTGATGATTTTTCTGCGGTTTCGGCCATCTCGAAAGATATCCAGGATGGTCCCATCATATGCGCCCTTGCCAGAGCGATAGATCGTGATATCACTGTCGCTGCCGAAGCCCTCTCCGGAGCTTCTCGCGGACGGATTCACACGTTTATCGCCACAAGCCCCCTTCATATGGAAAAAAAGCTCAAGATGTCAGAGGATCAGGTTCTCAAAAGTATTTTCAAGTCGGTTTCCATGGCGCGTGGATATGGTTATGAGGTGGAGTTTTCCGCTGAAGACGCCACCCGGTCAGAGCCGGATTTTCTCATAAGGGCAGTGACCTGCGCGATCGAAGCGGGAGCCGGTATCATCAATCTTCCCGATACGGTCGGATACGCCGTTCCGTCCCAGATATCGGAGATGTTCAGAAATCTGATTTCCAGAGTGCCGGGTGCCGGGAATGTGATTTTCTCATGCCACTGTCACGATGACCTGGGTCTGTCGGTTGCGAACTCCCTGGCAGCGGTTGAAGCAGGAGCCCGTCAGGTTGAGTGCACGATAAACGGTATCGGAGAGAGGGCGGGAAATGCGGCCCTTGAAGAGATTGTGATGGCCCTTAAGGTCAGGAAGCCGTACTTTGGAGTAGAGACTGCGATCCGGACCGAAGAGTTCACCAAAACAAGCCGCCTTGTCTCAACAGTCACAGGAATGATGGTTCAGCCCAACAAGGCGATTGTCGGAGAAAATGCTTTTGCCCATGAGTCGGGGATCCATCAGGATGGCTATCTTAAAGATAAGAAAACCTATGAAATTATGGGAAGGGAACAGGTTGGGGCCAGTGCCGGGGGGCTGATTCTTGGAAAACACTCCGGGAGGCATGCCCTCAAGGATCGTCTTTTGACCATGGGATATTCCTTTGGTGAAGAGGAGCTGAACGATCTCTACGACCGGTTCAAGAAGCTTGCCGACCAAAAAAAAGAAATCTTTGAAGAAGATATTGAAACATTGATCGTGGCAACAGGACGGAAGACCTCCTTCCGATTCATCCTGAAGAGGTTGCACTTAAGTGGTGGCACCGAGATTCCTCCAACGGCCACCATCGTTCTTGATGTCGATGGGCAGGAACACCGGATGGCTGGATTGGGAGATGGCCCGGTCGATGCGATCTACCGAACGCTCGCAAAGATGACCAAAACGACCCCAAGACTTGTTTCTTATGTCGTCAAAGCCATTACAGGCGGTACCGATGCCCAGGGGGAAGTCACGGTAAGACTTGAAGAAGAGGGTGTTCTCGCTGTGGGAAGAGGGTCCGATACAGACATTCTGGTCGCTTCCGCCAAGGCGTATTTGTCCGCTTTAAATCGCCTTGATCGTAAAAAAAGCCAGGAGCACAAAGCAGACGGAGAGGTGTCCCGTCCTGTTCTTTGAATCAATCAGGTTTTAAAAATGGAATCCAACGATTCCGGTCGATAACAGATATATCGGAGATAAGTCATGAGCATGTTCAAAAAGCACCAGATTCTTCTTCTTCCCGGTGATGGCATCGGTCCTGAAGTGACCGTTCCGGTCAGGGAGCTCGTTTCAGAGATCAATCGTTCGGAGTCGGGTTCCCAGGGAAAATTCCAGATTGAACTGCTTGAAGGACTCATCGGCGGGGCAGCAACGGATGCCACAGGAAAGCCCCTGCCAAAAGAAACCCTTGAAATGGCCGATTCCTGCGATGCTGTCCTCTTGGCGGCCGTTGGGGGTCCAAAATATGATCTTCTTCCCTATGAACTTCGTCCTGAACGGGCCCTTCTCGGGATCAGGGAACATTTGGGAGCGTTTGCCAATCTTCGCCCAGCCCGTCTTTTCCCGGAGCTTGTTGATGCCTCCACCCTGAAGCCGGAGGTGATTTCCGACCTGGATCTCATGGTCGTCCGGGAACTGACAGGGGGAATCTATTTTGGGAAGCCCAGGGGCATTGTGGAAGAGAATGGGATCAGGAGGGGAATCAATACCGAAACCTACACCGAACCGGAGATCGAACGGGTTGCCCGGGTGGCATTTGAGCTGGCCAGAAAA
>JAKBTA010000024.1 GCA_021844645.1 Nitrospirota bacterium | reverse complement strand
GCTTCTCGATACCAATATAGCGCCCGATTCAGATCCTGCCGAACTCCGATGCCCCGTTCATAGAAAGATGCCAGAATGAATTGCGCCGTTGTGTTTCCTTGATGGGCGGAAGCTTTATACCAGTGGACGGCTTCATTGATATTTGCCGGGACACCCATCCCTTTTTGAAGAATCCTCCCCAAGGAAGCTTCAGCATCCGGGTCGCCCTGAAGCGCCGCATTTTTGAACCACCGGGCTGCCTTCTTTGGATTTTTCTCCACGCCCAAACCATGATAGTAGAAAGATCCCAGATTGGTTTGGGCATATCGGTCTCCAAGGTGAGCTGCGGCTTGGTACCAATGAAAGGCTTTCCCCAAATTTTTCTTTACTCCTAATCCGTTTTCGTAAAGATATCCCAAGTAGGTTTGTGCACGTGTATTACCTTCCAGCGCAGCGCGCCTGAACCACTTAATTGCCAGACTGTAGTCTTGATGGACACCAAAACCTTTCATATCCATGAACCCGAGCCTTGTTTCAGCCCATACATCTCCTTCCTTTGCCGAAATTTGGTAAAGGTTGGATGCCTCGGTTAAATCTTTCGGAACACCGGCTCCATTTTCGTAGAGATATCCGAGGATGTCGGCCGTTGAGGGATCTCCCCGATCGGCCCATTTCCGAAACCAGTTCAGTGCCGTTTTATTTCCTTGTACTGCTGCTTTTCGGTACCAGAATACAGCTTTTGGAAAGCTTTTTGGGGTTTCAATTCCTTTCTCCGTAAAGTATCCCATCAGAGCTTGTGCTTCAGGATTTCCGGCACCTGCAGCTCTATTGGCCCAGAAATAGGCTTTTCGGGTATCCTTTCTTGTCCCTAATCCGTACCAATAGGCGAATGCCAAATTTCGTTGCGCCAATATATGTCCTTGATGAGCCGCAAATCGGAACAGAATATAGGAACTGCGAACCTTGGGATCTGTTCCGAAGCCATAGAGGTACATTATTCCAAGACTGTTGATACCGTCCAGGTTGCGCTGAAGAGCGGCTCTGCGATACCAGAAGACTGCTTTGATTTCTCTGGGGGAGACCCTTGCTTCCCCCGTATTGGAGCGGTACTCAGGGGGTGACTTGAAGTTTTCTCCTTCCAGACGGGGCTTGATTCCCTCTCCTGTCTGATAGAGAGCGCCGAGGTCGACCTCCGCCCATGAAATTCCGTGGTGCGCCGCCTTTCTTGACCAGTAGAAAGCCTTTTGTGAATTTTTTGGAAGTCCCCCCAGGCCTGATCGATAAAATCTGCCAAGATATCCTTGGGCGTCTCCATTGTCCAAGCGAGCTGCCATCTGAAACAATTTTGCAGCTTTATAATTGTCTTTGCCCACACCCATTCCATGCATATAAAGGTACCCGAGACTTGTCTGGGCTGACGGAAATCCCTGATCGGCAGCTTTTTTGAACCAGAAAGCCGCAAATGGAAAGTCTTTCGGTCCATTTGGGCTATAGGCGAGGTAATATCCCAATTGTGTTTCAAAGCGGGGTGATCCATTCAAGGCTTTCATGACAATAGAGGATGTCCTCGGATTGGAAGCCAGTTTTCTCAATTCCGCTTGCCGGTAGAGGACTGTTTTCAACTGGATCTGCAGGTTGTAGAGAGGGGAGGCCTGCGGGTTCTCCCGGATAGCTCGGCTCAGGAACAGAAGCGCAAGAGAATATTTTTTTCTTGATATCGCAGAGAGACTTCGTTTGTACCAATATTGCCAATCATGATGGTGTGGACGAAGCTTGTGGACAAAATGAGAGAAATCCGATTTTGGTGAAGATGAGTGCGTTTCTGGAGAGGGGGAGGACGTTTCTGCCTGTACCGTTTCCATTTTAATCGTTGAAAAGCCAACGATTAAAATAATTCCGAGGCGGAGAAGATGGATAAAAATTCTTGGACAGGGAGACTTCAAGAAATGAGCCCTCCATATATTCTGGGGATGCGACGGGTCAAAAGCGATGAGCTGGATTCTTCGCTCCCCCTGAGTTGTTCCAGTAATTTCTTCAATGAGCACTGTCCTTCGTTATGACTTCAGATCCTGCGCCTAAGGGAAATTGAACATTAAGGGGACACTCAATGTAATCTGAACATTCGGTGCATCCGGGGTAACACCCGTTGCAAGGTTGAGAAGGTAGTACTGTGATGGTCCGACAGTATAGGAGTAGCCGAACATCATCATGCCCATTTGCAACATTCGGGTCAGCGGGATCGGGGCTCCATTTTCGGTTGGCGCCCAGACAGAAATCTGGTCGTAACCCAGACTGAAGGAGGCCTTTTCATTTAATGAAAAACCGGCTCCAAAACTGATGTTGGTTTCGTTTCCGGGATTGATATCTCCGACTGTTCCTCCAAAATTCCGGGGAAGGTTGTATACATATCCAGCATTGGCATAAAAAACGACAGGGTCCAAAGGAAAAACAACGGTCATGCTGGGATAAAATGACCAGAAGCCGGTTCCCGTCGGTTGGGACACCAGAACTCCGGTTTGAGGATCAACGGGGATCTGAAAGGGGTTTGTTCCGGTCGTGGATTTAGAAATGAAGTTGAAAATCCAGAAGCCGTTATTGCCTGACTGGTTGATCTGGTAATGGAACCCGAACTCTATATCTCCCAATCCGTTTCCGCTCGTGTTGACCTGGGTTTGCTGGTTTGACCCGGTATTCAGAAGGCTGGTCACTGTTGTCTCGGTCCGGTAGACATAGGGAACATCAGCTTCAAGCTCGAAACTGTTTGTTAATCCGTAATAAAATGATTCCATGCCGACGTAGTAACTCTGGTCTACTGACTGGATATTGATGCTTCCAACCAGAACGGCTGGAACAACGGTAAATCCTTCGAGTGCGACTTGAGATGCAGAGTTATAGATATATTGCGCCGATGTCTGGATGACGAGCTTTCCTTTTGGAACGAGAATGCCCGTCGTGTTGACGAGAGTTTCGACGAGAGGGGCTTTTTTCTTGTTCTTCGGAGCCTTCCCGACGGGTTTTGTCGGAATTTCCTGCTCCTGATTGTTTTGATCGGAGGAAGGGGCTGGAGATACCTCAGGGGTCTGGGGAGGCGCAGTCTGATCACTTCCCGAGGTTCCATCGCCAACTGGAGGTGGAGGGTTTGTATCGTCGGCAAAGGCATCAACCGCTCCGGTTCCGGATAACTTTCCGTGTGAATAGGATGGGCTCAGGAAGACAAGCGAGAGCACCAGGGAAAACAGCAAAAGCAAGAGGAATGCCGGGCGTGAAATGATTCTCCCGGGAGAGTTGTGAAAAACAAAGCACGGGACAGTGCTCAACGATTGAGGCACGTTTAGCTCTTTTGCTTTTTTGTCCCATTCTTTTAGGTAGCTCACAATACTCCTTATCATAGTCTTCCTGGAATCATATTCTGTTATCGAAAAATGTCTTCGTTGCACCAAATGAGTTTCGGGGAAGCGATATGGAGAAACTCTTTCTATTTGAACTTCTTGTCCCCGCATTCCCCCTCTTGGCCTATACGGCCCAAGAAGGGGAATGCGGGGACAGGAGGGGAAGAGGATAAGTGAAAAACAGGATCTGGCAAGATGTGCGTGAGTTTTTTCTGAATTTCGTACTCATCGACGGATGATTGCAACCAAAGCCAGCCATCCCCGATAAAGGATTTTTGGGCTGGACTGTGGTTTATTTTTCTTAAGATCCCCTAACAAACATGAATTTATGGAGCAAAGGCGTTCAATCTTTTCATTTTTCAGAAAAACGACACAACGGTTCTGATAGATCCTCTTCATAGCCGGCCTCCCCCTCTTTATCAATCGAGAACGTTTCCATTTTCATCAAGAGACATCCAGAATTGCGACACAATCCTTGCAGGCCATGGGAAACAATCCCGATCTACCTGAATCTGCCTGGATTTTCCTTGAGGGTCGATGAGATATGACCTCCATTATTGGGGGTTATCCATCATGGAAATACGGGAAGTATCCGATATTTTTAATGCTGTTGGTTTGTGGATGGGGATGATGATGACTTCATATTGGCATGGGGAATGATGATTGTTTTGATCGGGGAGGTTTGCTGTAAAGGTCTTCCCGCCAAGGACTGTCTTCCATATGATTTGGGTGATGTCATTGTCATGCTGAGAGGTCTTCGAGCTTTTGGGAGAATTTTTCCTGAGTGTTTCTCTTTCTTTCCGGGTCATGATGAGAAAGTCTTCATTAATCCAGAGGATTAACTCATATTGATCCGAGAGGATGACGCAGTTTTCGAAAGTTGCGAGTTGATCCGGCAACGAGTTCCATGGTGAGTCTTTTTCTCTCAATGGAGCTTTTTTGGGATTCCCGTCAAAAACCCTTATGTCGGCCATGAGTGCCTTGATTTCCTCTGAAGTGATGATAGGTTCCATGATGGCTCCTTGTTAAGAAATGATAAAATTCTGTTAAGTGAAAACAGTGTTTTTTGAGAGATCGTTATTTCAGCGAAAAAAAACCGATCGAGGAGATTCTGTTATTGGTGGTCATAAAATTGATATTGTTCGAAGAATGAGTGATCGCCAGATTCAGACCGGTATAATGCTGAATGAGAGCATTGTTCATTGTGTTCTGTATTTCAGTCAGTAGGGCATGGGGCGGATTGCTCAAATTAAGACTGGAAGAGTTTCCAGGGCCGACTTGGATCAGAGAAACGGTCCCGCTCTTTGTCGACTGGACCGTTGCATTGCCGGAATTTATTTTGACGATCTGGGACTGTAATGATGAGTAGAACGCCTGTGTGCCGACGAGATTTCCATTGATGTAGGTAGCACTGGTAATTCCGATTGAATAATTCATGCCCTGTAGAAAAAATCCTCCCCTCATCCTCTCGAGGGTCTGGTTATTCACTGGCAGGATTTGCTGGAAAACAGGAGCGATTGGGTTTGCGTAAACCACTTCGCCAGAAAAAAAAGAAGAGAAGATCACGGCTACAAAAAGGACTGAACGAGACAGAAATCCCTTTTTCATTTTTTTATTCCAATCCTGGCGTCTGTCTCTATTCACGTTGACCTTCCTCCAATGACACCCTATGTCTAGAATTTGTTGCCGGACCGATGAACGCTTATGGAATTCCAATCTTTGCAAATCCTCCCAACTCGAACTGATTGGGCCCCCCTTCGGTCAAAATCATGGTCCAGACATCCGGGACAATCCTGGCAAGATGGGTCGGACCCTTGACCCCCGCTGCAGTCCATTCGGATGGGCTATTAAAGGTTTTTCGCCCAAACATAAGGTTTTTTCCGGAGTGGACCATAAAGAAAAGATCCCCCTGCCACTGCCGGACAAATCGCTTGCGCGATTCGATCCGGAGCCCGAAAGCCGAGTCCCCTATCAATACCTGGCGGTTCGTGACCCCTTTGATGACGACAAAGTGTTTGTACCCATGGACCTGAATCAGGGCGATTGCCGGAAGGTGAACCTGCTGGAGTCGATCCAGCGAGATCCGGTATCCGTCGGCCAGGTATCCGATCGATCCCAGGAATGACTTGATATCAAGAAGAGAGAAGCCTTCCTTCCGGATCTTATTTTTATCTCCATGAAGGTACATATACTTGAAGGCTTCCTGCTCAGTTGTCGGCCGATCAAAACTATAGGTCATCAATGTTGCAACGGCGGCTGATCCACAGCTGAAATCAAATTGCTGGGGTTGTACATTTGCAAAACGGAGTTCCCGGACGCTTTTGTTATGTACCGTGATGAATCCCGGTGGCCCAAAGGGAAGGATAACCCCTGCCTCTGCTGGAGGAATGCCGAAAAGCATCCAGAAACTGTAAATGACAGGGATGAAAAAGAGGATCCTGTTCAGGTGATTCCCTTTCTCGTGATTCTCTGCCGTCAGCTTCCGTTTTTCTTTCCGAATAAATGGCTCCACCAATCATTTCCTAATGCATGGAAACATTTAATTGCACCAGATTCTGGATAACGACGTTGCTCCCCGTATTTTGAATCACATTGACGACGCCCGAGGCAGAGCCCAACGCATGTCCGGAAATATTGTTATTCATCTGGCTTGACGTTACCGTGGAGGATAATGTTCCGTTTAACGTTGCCGAAATCTGACCATCATTGGTAAATGAAAATCCCCCCATTCCCCTGGTGTTGGAAAGGACTTGATGCGATACGGGATATTCCAGAAAATCGGAGTTTCCCCGATAGGGAGAGGAAGGAGCGTCCTCGAACAGATCGCCGGCCCATGCAGTATCGGAAAAAACAACGAGAGCTGTCAGGGTGAGCAAAAAAGTGGCTTTTCCCTTCAGGCTTTCAGACCATTTTTTCGTGTTCATTCTTGTTTCCCTCTGTTTTCAGCCATCATCCATCAATAGACAAAAGGAGGGCCGGGATCCATTGTCTCCCGGCCTTTCTCCCAGAGCTTGTTCTTAGTGGACAGCGACCGAAATGGACTGCTGAATGGAGCCGTTGCTGCCGTTGTTCTGAGAAATATTCATGTTTCCTGTTGCTTTCTGAAATGCGTTGCCAGAAAGCGTGTTTGTCAGAGCAACGTTGGTGAGGGTTGCCGAATTGCCGGAAACCGTCCCGCTCAAGGTGCTGGAGGATGTGGCAGCGATAAGAGAAGAAACTGCGCTGTTGACCCCGACCTCGATTCCTTGCTGATCGACATTGTTCGAGCCATTATCCTGCTGAACATTGATATTGCCCTTGGCACCATCGAATGAACTATTCTGAATCGAGTTCGAAAGTGGCGAAGAACTCACAGAGTTTGTATCGGAGGTGACGGTAGCCGTTTGTGCCATACTCATGGGTGCGAATACCCCACTATAGCTGCCACCGACTACATCGACTGCAGTTGCCTGTTGCAGGACATTGTTTGCACCGTTGTTCTGCTGGACATTGATTTGGCCTGTGGCACCCGCAAAAGAGCTGTTCTGGAGTGTGTTGGTCATCATGCTGGGGATGACAATACTAGTGCTTTTTGTCGTGCTCCCGATGTTTGAGACATTCGGATCAACAATCGGGGGGGCTGTCGTTGCTGGCGTTCCGGGAGGAGACGTTGAAATCCCCACTGCTGTACTCTGTTGCAGGGCATTGTTCGCGCCGTTGTTTTGCTGGACATTGACATCGCCTGCGACACCCTGGAATGAAAAGCCCTTGATCATGTTTGATGGGTCATCCAGTTTTCCGTCAATAGTCGAGGTGTTGTTCGTCAGGGCTGCACTGTTGGAGCTTGCGCCAATGGAGGAGAACCCGCTCACCGGACCGCCAACATATCCCACGGCAGTTGCCTGCTGGATGGCATTGTTCGCGCCGTTATTCTGCTGGGCATTGATATTCCCGGCGGCTTTCTGAAACGAATTGTCCTGCATCATGTTGCTCAATGGGGAATCCGTAACAGTGTTTGTGTTGCTTGAGCCAGTCATCGTGTTGGATGCGGATGCAGAGGCGTTTAAAGAACTGGCAGAGGCCGACGAAAGTGAAACTCCCACTGACGTGTTTTGTCCCATGGCGTTGTTGGAGCCGTTGTTTTGGACATCGTTGACATTCCCGGATGCACCAGAAAAGCTTGAATTCATGATGGTGTTTGTAAGTGTTTGTCCGGAATCGGTTTTCATTGTGCCACCACTGTCATAGCCACCCAGGGTGTTTTTGTTGGTATTGACTGTTGCACCATTGGAACTTGATGCATCGACAGTTCCGATCGCCGAAGAACCGGGACCCTGATCAACCCCAACGGAAATGGACTGCTGGATCTGGTTGTTTGATCCGTTGTTCTGTCCCGCATTCACATTGCCAATAGCTCCCTGAGCGGTCTTTCCGGACTGGGTGTTTTTGAGAGTGCTCCGGGAAAAGGAGTCTCCATTGTCCGCATTGTTCGTATTCCCTGTCACTGTTGCCGTGTCACTTCCTGTTCCGGTTCCGGATTGTGCCCATGCCGGGCTGGCAACCATAAGAACGGCTGCTGCGCTCATTGCGGTCAATCCCGCCATCAACTTTCTTTTTTTGCTTCTTGTCATTTTAAATCCTCCAGATAGAGAATGATTAAGTTTGAATCCGCCAGATTATCTTCATTGCCGTTCTCGATCATGGCATACGAGACAACGTTGACATTTGAGCAATACCTGTGCCATCCCTAAAAATCCCAAAGGAATCAGGTCTTGTTTAAAATATTTATTATTTTTTATGTGGTTATTGTTAGAAATGTTTCCGATGATAGATAGGGTAAGGAATTTTAAAACTTCTGCATGATTAAAATTGTTCTCTCTCTTTACATTTTCCCCGGTCTTTTTGTGTGATCTTCGTCACAACTATTTATAAGTTAAGTTAAAAGATTAATAGTTAGCAGTGTATATAAAGTGAACATTCAAAAGGTCTTTTTTAGGGAAATACTCATTTTCTGTCATGGGATCCTTAGGGCCTTAGGGTCAGATACCAAAATAAAAACGGGTTCCTTCTGTAAAGCTTTTATGCGTTCCAGAAAAGGTGTTTTCAGGAACATATCGAGGAGGAAGGAGTGTTGTGATCGGAATTTTGAACGAATAGATCCTGGCCGGGTACCAGGATCCTTCCTTGCGAGCCATCCGCAATCCGACTCATTGGAGCCCGCGTGTCGGAGTTTCATGAGCAATGGAGAACCAAGAAGTATCTGGATATGATCGAGTTCCACGAGTGGAAGAAACGGCAACCCTCATCGAGAGATCCTCTGGGGGTGCCGTCGTGGATTAAGGAATGTATGAAATCCCGTTTCAGGAAGAAGAGTTTAAAGCACGTTCAGGACTTGATCCCGTTGTGTAGTAAACGATTCGAAGAAGTTTTAATGGACCAATCGGGGCTCGTTCAGGAAAGAGTCTTTCTTTTTTGGGTTTACTTCGATCTCATATCTTCTGATCATGCTGTAAAGGGTTACGCGTGAAATTCCCAGGATCAAAGCTCCTTTTGAGATATTGTAAGCTGTTTTTTCAAGAACCTCCTGGATCTTCTCTTTTTCGTTTCTGGCACGAATGGATTTTAAATCGACCGGATCCTTTGAAATATTCTTTTCCTCCAAATCCAGGTCTGCCGGTATGATCAGTCTGCTCTCGCACATGACCAATGCTCTTTTGATCCGATTGATGAGTTCTCGGACATTCCCGGGCCAATTGTGTGCCAGAATGCATTTGATCGCTTGTTGGCTGAAGCCAATAAGCTGGGGTTTTTTTAGTTCTTTCGAAAACTTTTGAAAAAAGAACTCTGCCATTGCTTCTATATCCTGAGGTCGCTCCCTTAATGGAGGCAGATTGACTCTCAGGACATTCAGACGATAAAAAAGATCTTCCCGAAAACGGCCTTCACTGACCATTTTTTCCAGATTGATATTTGTCGCAGAGATAATCCGGATATCTGAGGTGAGACTTTTCGTTCCTCCCACCCGCTCATAGGTCTTTTCCTGGATGAACCGGAGTAAATTGGTCTGAAGCTCAAGAGGAAGATCTCCGATTTCGTCCAGGAAAAGGGTTCCACCTGCCGCCATTTCAATGCGTCCAATTTTCTGTTGATGGGCTCCTGTAAAGGCCCCTTTCTCATGGCCGAATAGCTCCGTTTGAATCAGATTTGCCGGCAACGCTCCACAATTGACGGAAACAAACGGGTGTCTGGCTCTTGATGAGTTCTCATGAATGGCCCGACTGACAAGCTCTTTTCCTGTTCCGGTTTCTCCTGTTACGAGGACAGGGACATCAACTTTGGAAAATCGTTGGATCAGATTGAAGACGGTTCTCATGACAGGGCTCCTCCCGATCATCTCCGGCTCATATCCGTTGGAGCTTTTCTCTTTTTCTCTTTGAGCAATCCTGATCTCGGCCATTCCCCATGCATGTCCCAGGGAGAAAGCGAGCCGGTCTTCGTCAACTGGCAAGGAAAAGTAGTCGTAGAATCCACTGGCAATGAGGTGGGTGACCAACTGATTTGATAAAACTACCTTTTCCAGGAGAGCAAACCATTTGATTCTGTCTTCTATGCTGATCATTTTTTCAATTTTATTTAGGACGGAATCTCCTATTTTTGGAGGAAATTGAACAACCCCAACGAGTATCTGGTGGTTTTTTGAGAGATTGTATGCTTCTTCCGGGTGGCTGACAGGATAAAGCGACCAACCGCCGTTTACGGCCGAAAGAACTTGGTCGAAGACAGGCGGAGCGTCCGGGGTGAAATAAAGAATGTTGCGCATGGATTCTAATCCCAACCTTTCTCTGAGCTCGGAAAATTACGGCCAATTTTCTCAAAAAGCCAACTTTAGGCAGTCTGGAAATGGCGTCAATATACTGGGACAACAACATGTTCATCTTGAACCTGTTGTGTTAAGCGACTGATTTTTTATCCCTCTCTCGAGAGGGAGGCATTGCCTTAAAAACCAAAAGGAACCCCTGATGAATTAACCTGAAAACTGGTGAAGGAAATTCTCAAATTCGGGGGGCGGCAAGGGTTTTGAGAAGAGAAATCCCTGTGCAAAATCGCAATGCATTGCCATCAGGATGTTTAGCTGGCCCAAAGTTTCCACTCCTTCCGCCACCACATGTAATCCAAGCTTGTGAGCCATCATGATGCTTGCTTCGGCGATCATGAAACATTCCTTGTTTCTCTCGATATTCCTGATAAAAGACTGATCAATTTTCAGGCAGTCAATCTGAAATTTGAGAAGATAAGATAATGAAGAGCACCCACTCCCGAAATTATCAATCCAGACAGAGATGCCTTTTTGGGAAAATCCGAGAAGTTTCTGTGACACATGACTATTGATATTGGCCAGAAGCTTTTCGGTGATCTCAATGCTGAGTGATCGTTCTGAAATTCCCTGAGCTTCTAAATGGCTCAGCCAATTCTCCAGGATTTGGCCATTGCTCTCGAACTGGGCGGGGGAAAGATTGATGCTCACCTGAAACCCGTCCGGTCTAATCGCTGACCATCGTTTTGCCCATTTTCCAGCTTCTTGAAAGACAAAACAGCCAATTTCACGGATCAGGCCGGTTTCTTCGGCAACGGTAATGAAGGATTGGGGGCAAAGCAGTCCTCGTTGTGGGTGACGCCATCTAAGCAGAGCTTCGGCTTTGGCGATTTTTCCCGTTTTTAGATTGAAAATGGGCTGAAAATAGAGGCTAAACTCCGAGAGGGCAAGTGCACCTTTGAGTTCCTTTAAAAGAAGGAGCCTTGCCTGGGCTTTTTCTTGAAGTGCGGAGGTAAAGTAGGCAAAACGGTTTCCTCCGCATTCTTTGGCCATATACATTGATTGATCGGCATTCTGGAGAAGTTTTTTTGCCTCAAGACCATCAGTGGGGTAAATGGTAATGCCGATGGACCCCGAGATAAAAACAGCTTCTTTAACTCCTTCGAGTGTGAACGGGGACGACAGGGAGTCCAGAACTTTCTGGGCAACTTCTTCTATATGCTGCGCGTCAGTGATCTGGGAAAGAATCACGGCAAACTCATCGCCCCCAAATCTTGAGGCGGTATCAGATGTTCGAATGCAATGTGCGATCCGGGAGGCGGCTTCTATGAGCAGTTGGTCTCCCAGTCGATGGCCCAATGTATCATTGATTTCTTTAAAGCGGTCGAGATCGATAAAGAAAAGAGCAAGGAAAGATCCTCCCCGATGAGATTTTTTAATTTCTTCCTTAAGTCGGTCAAAAAACATAAAACGATTGGGGAGTCTTGTAAGCATGTCAAAATTAGCTTGGTGCCAGATCGATTCCTGAGATTTTTTTCTCTCGGTGACATCTTCAATGTTGACAACAAGGCAATCGGCATCTCCTGAAGGTTTTCTGACAGCTCTGGTTGCGATATGAACAAATATAATCTCTCCATCTTTTCTGACAATACGTTTGTCATTTACAGAAAAATCAATTTCTCCTTTCAGGAGTGAGAAGTATTCAGATTGGGACTTTTCAACGTCTTCCGGATGAGTCAGGTCGTCCCATTGCAGGGCAAAAAGCTCCTTCTTCTTGTAGCCAGTCATCTGGCTAAAGCTGTCGTTAATTTCGATAAAACGTCTATCGGGTGATAAAATCACCATTCCCATCAGTGCACTGTCAAAATAGGTCTGGAATTGATGGTCTCCGCCGTGCTTTTCTCTGATGGGGTGCTGCTGATCCTGCTTGCGCTCAAGAATGCCCATTGCCAAGGGAAAATTAAGGGGGATTTCGTCAAGAAGCTGGTCTATTTCCGAATCGAAGGCTTCTTTTTCCGGATGAAAGATGCCTATAACGGCACAATGGTCTTCCGCACGGTTAATAGGAAAAAATCTGCTCTCCCCAACGTTGTCAAAAATGGTTTTGGTGGGGGAATGCATTGCCAGCGCTTCTTGAAGAAGGTTCTTGATACTTCCGGTTCGTTGTTCTCGGAGAGATGTTTTGCCGGACTCAGCCATTTCCGGGATATTCTGGTCGGAGCAGAGCCAAATGCCAGCAAAATGATCTGCATATCTTCCGGAACCTTCTGAATTATAGATGTTTTTTATTTTATTTTTGATCAGGTTTATAAAGGGGATATTCCAGAAACCAGGAAAATTCACGGGACGACCAAGCCTGTCTGCGAGATATCTGATAAAGCCAACTCGTATTTCCCGCAGGGAAATGGCCACATTGGAAATCATCGAAACAAGTTTGCCTTCACCCTCCATTTGGATGATCGGATGAAAGACTCTTGAAAACGCATGATCGATTTGGTTTTGGTGTATGAATGATGATTGTTTGACTCGGTGGACGGGAATCTTTTCGCAGTTTCTGGGGAACCAACTCTTATCCAGCATGTTCTGTAGGGATGATTTCATGGGTAAACCTCCAAACTATGTTTGTTTGATTCAGGGGGCACTTTGCAGAGTGCCCCCTGTTATCTTGTGGCTTTGGTATTCGCTATTTTTTTACCTCCATGTCATTATTGTGCCGGTATCTTTATTTGATCAGGTTTTTATGATTGTCATGAATGAATGATTGTTACATATGTGTTTATGTTTCTTCTTGCCGTAACCGCCTCTTTCAGTGTTACCCTGATGTTCGCCTCCCTTTTGCATGACCAAACGGTCTTTGTCCGGCGGTGCCACACCGTTGCCGTTTATTCGATCTGGTAAGAAGCATTTTCCCCTCTTGGGCTGGCACTTTCCAGTAGACAATGAATGTCTCTCTTCTGTTTGCGAAGCGGATCATGGAACTCCTTCCGGGAGATTGCCAAAAGTGATCATGGTCAATCTCATCTTCAGAAATGGAGATAGCCCTAGACATTTCCCTGAATCTGCTTCAGGAATTTGAATGCCGCCGACATGAGCCTTCTGTTTCCTGTCCGGGGAGAAAACTCTTCGAAAAGGCTGCCAGCCATAGGGCTTGAAAAGATTTTTCCTTTCCCCCGATTAGCCTCTATTATCAGTTTCCGATTAAAAGCGATAAGTAAGCGATAAGTAATCGATAAGTAAAGATGATTAACTTTATGCCATATTATAAGTGCAGGGGTAGAATCTACGAATCTTGAACCTTATTCAAGGAGACTTAAGTTTGCTTTTTAACAACTTAAGTAGGATTTTTTGAGATGACTTTTTGTGCTATTCATATTACTGCTATTTGTCATAAAATTCATTAAGTTAGGCCTATTGTGGCTCCTTACTTTTTGATGGGTTTTCCATTTCTGGTCGAAGATTGAAGGGTGGCTGTATTTTTCGAAGAAGAGTCCCAGGAGGGGGGGCTCCGGAGTTTTTTCAAGAATATTCAATGTGCGTGATCGCCTTTCCTGGGATCAAGCTCTTGGAATCAGGACATAATCTTGTCGATCAAATTCTTCGGATAGATGTCTGCCGAACCAGGTCACTATTCTTGCCACTGATAGCAAAACCGCAGAGGCGAGGCTTTATGGCATCATTTTTAACTCGGAGTTCAACATCCCTCGCTTGCCCATCAAACTCTCTTTCCTGTGAGAAAATCCGACTGTTTGTTGTTTGGTTGGTTGCGAAGCGGACTCATCGTGCTATCGGTTGCCTTAAGCCCCAGGGGCAGAAATCAAGTGCCATGTGATTGGCACCTTCCTGATTTTCAAAAGCAGTCGGGGGGTGAAATCGTTACGATGGGAGGGAGCCAAAACAGAAAGAGCTACCCACCATGAAGAAAATGAGAGAGGAAGAGTCAGAATCATCCTGAAAAGACGGGGTGTGATGCTGGATGCGGTCTTTGGCCAGATCAAGTGGGGTGTGGTGAGTCATCCGGCTCATGAGACTTTTAGTTCGGGTTCCGATCACAACGCTCCTTTTGAGGACGCATATAAAAGTTGCCCACAGAATTCCACTGCGATTTTAGGACTGACTCAATTTTAAGTTTTTTAATATGAAAGGATATTTATTGATTAATGATGGAAATACTCCTCAAACACTTTTAAAGTTGATCACCGGGATCTACCAGGCATCCGGGAGTCAGGAGTTGCTTGACCTGATCGCTGGAAGTCTGAGGGAGGTGATGAGTCTCGGTCCTAATGCTGCCCTCATCCCCATCGATCCTAAAAGTGGTCGTTATCAGCTCGAAGGATATGCCATAATCCCTCACTCGGCAAATTGGTTTGAAAAGTGGCTGATCTTTTACTCCAAGCTGGACCCTCTTATGGGTAAAATTCATCAAGGTTCGAACCATAAAGTACTTCGTTATACCGACGTGATTTTGGAGAAAACACTCCGCCAGTCCCAATTTGATCGGGAGTTTCTTCAACCTTTATCCATTGTTTGGATGTTGGCGCTTCCGCTCACCTGCTTTGGAGAAAAACTGGGTGTGATCTGGCTTTCGAGGGGGGGAGAGTCTTCAGAAGAATTTACTGAAACTGATTGTGAAATTGGAACATTGATTGCCTATCATGCCGGTATTGCACTAAAAGTCCAGCATTGGCGGGAGCACCCTCCCATGGATATGAACCCGGGGATTCTTGTCCTTGATGGATTTGGGCGAACCATTTACCAGAACGAAGAATCTGAGAGAATCCTGATGCATCATTCTGTGAATTGGCTTCTTGAAAATGGCACCCAAGCCGCTCCGAGAATCATGCAGACCGATAGCGGCGTTTTTATTGCCAAAATATTTTGCTTGCAAAAAACCCCCGACCCCCTATTCCATTCTATTTCGGCAGAGACAAGCGGGAGAGTGATTGTTCTGGAGCCTTATCCGCCGAAGTTGCTGCTATGCCAGAGAATGAAGGAGCTCGACTTGTCAAAGCGCCAGTCGGAGATTGTTCTGGAAATCATGCGAGGTCGGACGAACAAGGAGATTGCTTTAAAGATTGGCGTTAGCCTTCAGACAGTAAAAGACCACCTGTATACAATTTTCCAGCAGCTTAAAGTGCGCAATCGTTCCGAGCTGATTATTCGCGTGATGGGAGATCTGTCTTTTTCAGGGGATTGATCAGAGGAACTGATCCTTTTTTGGTTTTGGTATGGGGCTTGAGTGGAAAATGCTAGATTTTCTTTGAAAGTCAATCATTTCCAAAGAGCCCTTCTGATGAAAGGCCTCCAAAATCTTTCTAAGGAAAAATGTGCATCGGGATTGATATGGACTTTTGAAAAGATTTTGACAGCGCCAAAAGCCGCTCATAGGAGACGGGTCTGACTTCAGGCGAGGGTGGCATCCTCGCCACTGAATAAAGATCCCATTGTCCAATTTTTGCGCCTCCCGCCAGCAGTTTCTCCATGGCTTCCCTCATGTTGTGTTCCCATTCTCCTTCAGGATGAAAGCTTCGGCTTTCGGAAACATAGTCCATGACCATCGTCTGGATCGTTACGGGAACCTCCATGAGCGTTTCTTCGACGTTTTTCCAGTATGAGGAAAAGTTCATGCCGGAACGGTCGAGAAAGTCAAAGCTTTGAGGGTCGGCCGCATCGATCTTGAACCAGATGGACCATGGAAGCTTCTCCGTTTCCGGGGTGTCTTCCTGGGCAAAAAGATCGAGAACCTTTTTTCTGACAGATTTTTTAAAAAGACCGGTGCCATTGGTGATGATCCGGATCGTGATTTCATGGGAGCGGGACTTGAAAAAAGAGAGAACTTTTTCGAGAACTTCCGGAAACTCCGGAACCATGGTGGGTTCACCGTCTCCGGAAAAGGAAATATCGGTTAGCCGCCTTTGGGGCAGGGGTGTCTTGTCAAAGGGAGGAATCGAAAAGAACTGGTTCTTTTCCAGAAGCCCGATCAGGTGTGAAAGCTCGTCGATGACCCGATCCGGATCAACTTTCTGATGGATCTTCTGAATATCGGCCATTGCTTTGGGGGTTCTGTCGACCTGGCAATAGATGCAATCAAAATTACACCCCTTGTCGGGGTTCATGTTGATTCCCGCGGAAAGGCCTCCGGAGCGTCTGGATATGACCGGGTAGACATGAATGTTGTCCTGGAATCTTCTCTGATGGTCTGAAAATAAAAATTTCAGTGCCGTAGATGGTTCGTCCAATATTCCTCCTTGAGAAACGGACTTTCTTCCAGAGGTGGGGCGAGTGTCAGGAAATGGGAATGGTCACCCGGAGATCAGACCGGAAGGAATTAGTTTGGAATTGATCCATCAATACTCGTGGTTCAATCGCTCAAGTGATATCAGAAGATCCGAAGAGAACAACAGGAGCTCAGATACCCACAAAACTTCCCGAAACAAGGCAGGAAAGAACTTTATCAGACATATCAGGAGTGCCTGCTAAAAAGAGGGCTCCCATGCAATATAGGGAATTCCTGGGGATGCACGCCTTGCCATCGTCAGGTAGCCCGTGTGGCCAACGATCCGATGTGCTGGGCGAACCGATGTCGGCCCAAATTCCCAATCC
>JAKBTA010000023.1 GCA_021844645.1 Nitrospirota bacterium | reverse complement strand
CGTAAAAAAGAGGATGCTCTCCGTCTTGGAGCTCATGAGGTCATTCTCTCCACAAGTCCCGAAGAGATGCAAAAACACGCCGGAACCTTCAGCTTTATTCTGGACACCATTTCCGCAGATCACGACATCAACGCCTATCTCAACATGCTTGGACCCGACGGAAACATCACTCTCGTTGGTGCTCCTGAAAAACCTCTTCCTGTGAATGCATTCGCTCTCCTGTTCGGGCGGAGAAGCCTTTCCGGATCACTTATTGGCGGGTTAAAGGAAACACAGGAGATGCTTGATTTTTGCGGCAAGCACAACATTACCTCCGATGTGGAGGTCATTCCGATTCAGAAGGTCAACGAAGCCTACGATCGTTTGCTGAAGTCCGATGTAAAGTACCGATTTTCAATAGATATGGATTCCCTGAAAAGCGAATGACGATATCAACCTGCCAGTTCGCCACATTCGTGGCGGCTGGCAGCCCTGGCGGATTTGGTTTGTATCTGGAGAATCTGTTGGAATCGTTTTCCAGGATGCTTTGCTATCAAGATACAAACGCGAACGTGTTGGTGTCCATTCATGCAGAAGGAGAGAATGAGTCTCTTCTCAGGATCTGTGCTCCCATGGAAAAACAGATGCGGTTTCCCCCCAATTCCTTGGAGCAGTACATGGCCTTGTCCGCTTCCTTCATGAGCGACTCCGGTGTCTCTCCATCCTCCGGGAAGACGGAAATTCCGATGCTTGCGCCGAGACATGGTGTTGCATTCGGGAGGATGATGGGATCATCAAGTGACTTGATGAGTCGTTCGCCAAGAAGGAATGGAGCTTCCGGATCGGTAAATCCGGACATGAGAAGAACGAATTCGTCTCCTCCAAGTCGTGACAGGACGTCTGAGCCTCTCAGTTGGCTGCCGAATCTTTTGGAGACCTCAATAAGTGCCAGGTCTCCGCTGTCATGTCCCAGAAGGTCATTGATCTCCTTGAACCTGTCCAGATCTATATAAAGAATGGCCAACCTTTTCTTTTCACGAGAACAGTTGGAGAGAGCGTATCCGATCCACTCCATGACAAAAGCTCGGTTCGGAAGCCCTGTCAGGGGATCGTGGTGGGCGTCGTGGTGAAGGGATGTCACGAGTTCATTCACTTTGGAGATGTCTTCAAGTATTCTTTTTGAGGCCACTCCCAGAAAAGACGCGAACAGGATGAAGGACAATCCAAATAGTGTTGATGCCCGGCGTAGCCTTTTTCGTGAAGCCTTTTCCATTTCCTCGTGTGCCTTGAGGTAGACGATCCGGATGTTCTCCATATAGGGGGTGATCTCCTCGAGAGGAGATCTTTCCTGGAGCTTCCTGAAGTGAGCGCGCGTTTCCATCAACCCCCGTTGTTGCATCCGTCGTGAGGATTGGACCAGATCAGAGCTCCCTATATTTGCGAATTGGTTCAGGCGGGCAAGGGTATCGGTCGATTTTCCCCTTGAAAGAAGTCTTCTAAGATCTCCAATGTCCTGCACCATCTTTTCGATTCCTGTCGTGTAAGAGACCAGATAGGCTGTCTGCCCCGAAAGAAGGTACCCGTTTTTTCCCAGACCACTTTCCGTAATGTCTGAATGGATCCGGTCAATCGCCGCCACAATGCGCTCATCCATCCGGGATTTGCTCTCTGCGTGCAGATACGAAAAGATTTCAAAAAGGGCACCTCCGTAGGATAGAACGGTTATGGATGTCAGAATGACCAGAAACCAGGCGAGTGCTCCTCCGGCCCATCGCCAGGGAAGAAAAGAGAAGGGATGTCGCCTGGGGAGAGGCGATCCTCTTTCTCCCGAGTTTAGAACAAGCCATTTTTTATACGCCATTGTTCATCCGATCATCGGTAGTGTGTCTTCATGGAGAGTTGTGAGAGGTGACGATTGTCTGATAACTCCTGAACCGAATTTGAAAAGCATCCGTTAAAAAAGACGGAAAGCGGCTATGGCCCAAGGAAGAGTGTTGGAAAAGCAGTAAAGATGACATGTCTGTTGGGCGGATGATGTCTTTAAAAAGATATCGGTGATTTTTCAGGAATTTTCTGTAAAAGGGGGAGGAGCGGTTGGAGGGATGCCTATCTGTCATATAGCCATCAGGCAAGGCCGCATTTTTTTCCAAAGGAGCTCTTTCGAGTTGGATGTCCCTGAGTTCAACCCTTGTTCTGGACTAAATCAAGCCTTGCCCATCATGATTTCTAACACCCATTTTAACGCGAACGGGACTGTCCATCCTGAGGGAAAGATTCATTTTCTACCCCCATATCTCCAAAAGAATAGCTTCATCCGGCATGATATTGGATCATTTTTTGAAATGGTGTCTTGTTTCCAAATCTTATAAATGCCAATCATTGATTGCGGACATTTTTTAGCATATTCAGGTTGTTTTCGGAGTGATCATCATCACATCTGGAGCCTTATTATTTCCCTTTGAATCTGTTTGTGAACAGGTCCAGTCTTTTTAAAGGGAGTTTGTTCCGGATTTTGCCTCTTGGACTGCCGGACTGTATCCTAGTCATTCGTCCATTCCCTAAAACGGGGCAAGGCTGCCATGGCTCTTTTCCCGCACAAAGGGATCTCTCTCACCAGACTATTATTTTTGAGGTTTCAGAACGATATGAGCTCGCCATCATCCAAAACACAAATTCTTCTCGCAAGTCTTGTGGGAACGACTATTGAGTTTTTTGATTTCTATATCTTTGCGACGGCATCTGTGCTGGTTTTTCCTTCTTTGTTCTTTCCATCGGGAAATCCCACAACGGCGGCTTTACAATCGCTTGCCACATTTGCGCTCGCTTTCATCACCCGACCGATCGGCGCAGTTCTTTTTGGACACTATGGAGATCGCGTCGGACGAAAGGCGACTCTGGTGGCGGCGCTTATGACGATGGGACTGTCCACCATCCTGATCGGTCTTCTTCCGACATATGGTCAAATTGGTCTCATGGCTCCGCTTCTTCTTGCGATTTGCCGTTTGGGACAAGGCTTGGGGCTGGGAGGGGAGTGGGGTGGTGCGGTCCTTCTGGCCACAGAAAATGCACCACCAGGCCGAAGGGCGTGGTATGGAATGTTTCCTCAGCTCGGAGCGCCGGTGGGATTCATTCTCTCCACGAGTCTTTTTTTAATCCTTTCTCATGAGCTGACCCATGAGGAGTTCGCATTATGGGGATGGAGGGTTCCTTTTCTGCTCAGTGCTTTTTTGGTGATGATCGGCCTTTGGGTTCGACTTCGTCTTATCGAGACGCCTGACTTCAGACAATCGATGGAGCGGGGGGAACGGGCCCGGATCCCTGTCCTTTCCGTGATCTTGCATTATCCAAAATCCCTTTTGATTGGACTCTTTTCCCTGTTGAGCACCTTTGTGCTCTTTTATCTCATGACCGTTTTTGCCCTCGGGTGGGGAACCACACATTTGGGTTATCCACGGGAGACTTTTTTATTTCTTCAAATGGCCGGAGTCCTATGCTTTGCATTGATGATCCCTGTATCGGCCCGGTATGCGGACCATCGGGGGTGTCGCGAGTCCATGATCCTTGCCACCGTCCTGATCTTCATTTTTGGTCTGACTTTTGGCCACGTAATGGTTTCCGGCCATCCCCTTCTGATCTTGCTTTTCTTTGTTCTTGGATTTTCGGTGACCGGCTTGACCTATGGTCCTGCAGGAACGGTGCTGGCAGAGCTCTTTCCAACACCGGTCCGTTATACCGGAGCGTCCCTTGCTTTTAATCTGGCGGGGATTGTTGGTGCCTCTCCGGCACCCTATATTGCGACAAAACTGGCTGTGACCCATGGAATTGGCGCTGTGGGAGGGTATCTTTGCGTCACGGCGGTTCTGACTTTTCTGGCTCTATTGGCTGTAAAGCCGGTGGGTGAAATCAGCGCTCCCTAGAAGTTGTTTTTGCTCAACTCCGGTCTTTGCCCCAGCGGTCGAATCCTTTCTGTAAGGGTGTATGATCGATCAAAGGCGAGATTTCTTTGGTATGTCCTCATGGAGGAGGGATCGGGTGATGAAGAAAATCGGTCTGTTTTTGATGATGATCACCATTTTTGTGTTTCATGTCGATATGGCTGAAGCGGTGTCTCCTGTCCTGATCGCACCGGACGGAAAGTATCTGGGGAATCTCAACGACAATCCCTATGACCCGAACTCCGTCGCCAATCCCTATGGACAATATGGGAGTCCCTATTCTCCCGATTCGATCAACAATCCCTACGGAGTATACGGAAGTCCCTACTCTCCCCAGTCTCCTAACAATCCCTATGGTCAGGGCCCGTCAGTCATTTCTCCCAATACCGGTGGTTCATTCCAGAATAATCCGGGAAAGTAGGGCCCTAGGGAGATTTTCTCTGTGATGTGATATGACCGTACTGATTGAAGAATTCTTTGAGAGAAAAGTTCTTGACTATTTTCTGGCGGTCTTCCGGGCGTATTTTTTCATAACTGAATCCCATCCATTTCATCTGACCCAGACAATATTGACAGACATCAAGATGAAGAACTTTTTTTTGTCCTGATTGTTCTATCTCGAAATGACCGTCTTCCCTGTTTGAAACCACATAGCGGTCAAATCTGTGGTTGGCCCTCATCTGTCTCAGCTTTGTACAATCACAAATATGAAACTTCGGGAGATTGTCTGAGACCGGGGTCCTGATATAAAGAACGACATGCGCTTCTTTATAGGTCAGTCTCTGGTCCTCAGCGATACGGACCTCTTCAAGAGGAATCTCTATTCCCGATTCCTGCAATTGCTCCTGTTCCGAAAGGGACAAGGTCAGGGGGGGCAGGGAGACCGGCTCAAACTCTCCCAGAGGGGCTTTCATCTTGCTTCTGAGTTCGTTTAAAGCGGCAGACTGAAGAAAGTCAGGGAGTTTCATTCATCCCTCGGGAAGAGTTCTCCGGATTTTTGCAATCGGGAGATTCCAACTCTGAGAGTCATTCCTTTGCCGCCTCTATGATGTTGGCAATTTTGGCTTCAGCATTTGTCCTGACCCTGAACTCGACGCGCTGGGACTGGGAAAAATCTTCTCTCCCTCCATTGTCGAAAACAAGATGGGAAGAGGAGAGGCCATTCGCTGTCAGGAGTTTTTTAAGCCAGTTCTTCTCATTCAAGACTTGGGGAAGTGTCAGGACATATTCGAGTGTGGTTCTTGTTCTGGCCTGGGAGAGTGCCATGTTGCGGAAGTAGGCATCATCTGTTGATACGGCCCCTTTCCAGAAGCTCGAGGTGTGTCCCTCAACCCGAATTTCCCGGATGGAGTCACGATATTTTGGAGAAGAAAGAATCTTGACGTAACGGGGGAAAAAATTGGTCAATATTTCTCTGAATCTGGGTTTTATGGTGTCGGATCCTGTATCAAAGAGAATATCCGGCTCCTTGAAGGAGATGCTCAGGTCCTTGTGGATTTCGGCTCCCCATTCCTTAAGGTCTGGAGTGAATTCTTTTGTCAGGTCCTGATAAAGGTCGACATGGAGTTGATTGTATTGAACCGCTATTGTCCGTATCCGGGCATTGACCGATTCAACTTTTATCATATAGGACAGTGCGATCAGCATGAAGATCATCATCAGGCCCGTCATCAGGTCACTCAGGGGGATCCAGTGTTCGTCCTGGGGGGTGGAGTTTTCTGAAAACGGATCCTGTTCCATGGTCTATCGGGCTCCATTTCCCAATGTCAATACAAGATCCCGAAGTTTATCGGTCAGTGGGGTGTAATCCTCGACGAATTTCTGGCTAAGTGCGGTGAGCTGTTGACCAAGACCGCCGATCGCGCGAGTCAGCTCAGCTTCCAGTGCCTTGTCCAATGCTGCGACCTGGGATTCGGTCCTTTTTGTCGAGGCTTCGATCGACTCACTCAACATCCTTGTTGATGCCTGTACGCCATTGGTCATCTGATTTGAAAACTCCAGAATCTTGGTTTCAATATTGGGAAGAGCATCCGATGCTTTTAAAAGGAGACTCCCCAAGGATGAAAGAGAGTCCTCCATTGCTCTCCTTTGGGTATTGATCTCTGACAGCACGTTTGACAATGTCGTGATCACTGCCTGGGTATCCATACTGGTTTTTGAGAGTGAATCGAAGCCTTCTGACAGGCTTTTCATCAGGTTCGATGATGAGACCTGCTGCGCCGCGATCTGTTTCATTTGATCCTGGTAACTTTCCTGCCAGAGAAGAACTTTTCCGAGAGCTTCATTCAATTGATGAAAGCTTTCACCCACCTGCTGGTTGATTTTGGTATCAAAATCCCGGATGACTTCTTCAAGGGCTGTGATCAGAGCATCTGTTCCACGGTCAGACATGTTTTTCATGAACAGTTCCTGGGAGTCCCGGAGTTTCCCAAACTGGTCATTCGTGTCCTGTCTCAAAAGTTTCATCTGTGACAGGAGCGTGGAATCTTCCTGACCGGCCAGGGCTTTGTGAATGCGTTCAAGTGCTATTGCAAGATCTTTTATGGTGACCTGATTCGGCAGGGAATCATCATTTTTTTGGGAATTGTTCCAGATATCTTTTCCTTTGAAGAATATTGCGAGAAGAATTCCCAAAAGGGAGATCCAAAATGCGGTTCTCAGTCCTTCCAGAAGGGCTGGGAGGCTTTTTTGGACATTATTCGGGTTGAAATTCCAGAGCCCAACCGATATGCCGAGAAAGGTCCCAAAAATACCAATGGTGGTGAAAAAAGCCGGATAGGCAGAACTGTTCCTGTTTGCAAACTTGTTTTGCTTCAGGACGATGAATGCCAGAATGACTACGACAATCATTGCAATGGTGATGGCTGAAATTCCATCTACTGGCATTCTTTGATTCCTTTCCGGAAAAAATGATCTGATTTTCTGGTTTGACGCTATCGAAGCCTGAAGTCTGATTTGGCTCCTGTCGGTAGCGGGGTCAGAGCAGGGGTCTGATCCCGATTTTGAAGACTGGCCATCCGGGAAACATGTTTTTTCAGATAGAGGGCAAGCTCGGAAACAGTGATATGTCCGCCCCTGGCGGCCCCCCCTTCCATGCCACGAAGAAAGTAATAGGTAAAAAGTCCATGTCTGGCTTTCCTGAAAACGCCTGCTTCCTGGTCTGCTCCGGAAGCCGAGAAAAAGGCGAAGTGCTCATTTCCACCGTGTGAATCCAGAAGACCGGATCTTCGGGTGACCTTTAGCGGTCGGAGCCCTTCCGGCATGATGGATCTCGCTCCCGCACCGGAAAAGCAGGAGTCGAGGGCCACAACGATCCTGCGGGACTTCATCAGGGCCAAACTTCTGAAAAGCTCTTTCATTGAATAGGCGGTGTGATCAATGTCGGACGGATCCGAGTCGAAAGGGACAAGATAGGGATCCCCCTTTGGGTCCTCGGTTCCATGTCCGGAATAGTAGACCCAGATGGTAGAGTTCCTGTTGGCATTGCGGTGGATCCACCCAAGGGCACTCCGGATTCTGGAACGGGTTGCCGTTCCTTCGGAAAGTTGTCGGATGTGATCGGCAGGGATTCCCAATGAAAGCATCATGCGGAAAACACTTCGCGCATCGTTCAGTGCAAATTCGGCTGAAGGTAGTCCGTCCGGATAGTTTTCGACTCCAATGACAAGTGCAAAGTCATCCGGATGTTCCTGTTCGGTTAAGGGAGGGTGGTCAACATCAGGAGGATTGGTTTCCGGAGAATTTGCCAGGACCACTTTGGGCTTGTGGTCGATTGGTTCCGGCTTTTCATGAATGGAGGAGACAAAAGGAGAAAATGCCTCCGGTGCGATGGTTTCACCCAACATTTCCTGGGCTTTCCTGTTTCCCAGATCGGCAGCTCTCCTGAGCCAATAGAGAGACTTGTCGTGGTCTTTTTGAACCCCCATTCCATTGGAATAGATGATTCCCAGATTCGTTTGGGCAATGGCATAGTTTTGGCGTGCGGCTTTCCGGTACCAGGAAAACGCCTTCCGATCGTTTTTTGAAACACCCAGACCTTTTGAGTAAAGCGTTCCAAGATTATTTTCCGCTCTGGGATAACCCTTTTCTGCAGCTTTCTTGTACCAGGAAAATGCCTGTTCAGGATCTTTGGAAACCCCTGATCCATGTTCGTAGTCCCATGCCAGATTGGTTTCGGCTCTTGGATTTCCTTTTTGGGCTGCCAGAAAATACCAATGAGCGGACTGTGCAGAATCCCGGGAAACCCCCTTCCCCCTGTCAAAAAGGAAACCGAGCTCCGCCTCAGCCGGCGCATAGCCCGAGCGGGCCGAACGGAAAAGCCAGTAGATGGCCATCCTGAGATCCGGCGGGCCGAATGTGCCTTTTTCGTATTCCATGGCCATCCGGTATTGTTCTTTGGGGGAGGTATGGGGTGAGGTCGCTTCCGAATGGATCCCTTCTGCCATGGAGACGGGAGGCGAAGAGCCACAGAGGGTGGCCGAGACAAGGAAAATCGTGATCATTGGTCGGAAAAATCGCTCCATGTCACCGGGCCCTTTTTCAGGAGTGGAGGAGGCTTCTTTTTATGGAACTATCTGTTCGGTAATGATTTTTAGTCCTATGGTAAAGTCTGATTGGTTTCCATCAAGCAGACTTTACCATATATGCTGTTTATTTTTGTAATGGATTATTTGTTATTATGTTTTTGTGCTCATGCTCTCTCGGGAGATTGGTTTTATGACGGGCAATCCTGATATCAGGCAAACTGGCTGAACATTTTCATTGGGGGAGTCAATGCTCTTGCCCGCTTCGGCAACGGTGGATGTCTCCAAGCTTTCAAGAATCTTCAGTAATGTGACCAACTCCTATAAATTTCTGTTTTTCCAGGCTTTGCTCCACACAATCAAATCGATTTCTCCAAATATGGCAGGCTCTGGAGTCAAGATCGACCTACTCTCTCTGGTCTCCAGCATGATAGACACGGCAAGGCCCCTTCTGGAGGAGTATCGGCTTTCATTCGGAGTTCAGGACAGGATGTCTGACATTCTCAAAAGCATGATCGATGAAAAGGCCGGGAACAGAGAAATGGAGAAGCTCAAGCGTTACGTTCCATTTCGTCTTTTGGCACCATTTTTCGAAGATGCGCTTTGCGGGGTAGTGGATCATCAGAAAAACGCACTGATTTCAAGGCATTCCAATGAGTCATTCTGGAGTCCCAATCCACCATTGTACAGGGTGGATCCCGGAAACGGGTTTCTTGTCCTGCACCCTGTATGGGTTAGGTATATCCAGGAAAACTTTCCGATCGTCAAGGACTGGTTCCAGTTTCAGTGGCTATCCTATCTGCAGGACAGGAATCTTGCGGTTCCAAACCTTAAGCACAAGATCGACCCTGATGAAGCCAGGAAATCCATTCCAAAGCCCTACAAGGAGTATTGGAATGATCTCCTTCGTGATAGGGATGTTCGGTGCCTCTATACAGGATCTCTGTTAAAACCCGGAAACTATGCGCTTGATCACTACATTCCCTACTCCTATGTCGCTCACAACGAATTATGGAATCTGGTCCCTTCCAGGATGGAGGCGAATTCGTCAAAAAATGACCGGCTTGCTGCGGAGGATTCCATCAGGAGCTTTTTGGACACTCAATACCTTGGAATCTGTTTTCATAAAAGAGTCTTCCAGCAAGAAACTTTTTCGAAAGTTGCGGAAAGTTATATGACCGGGCTGAAAATCGAGAGGAGACGGATCCTGGAGAAGTCGGTTTTTCAGGAACGGCTCCGGGAAGTGATCCTTAATCTGAGGGATTGTGCAAAACTCACCGGTTTTCCGGATGGTTGGTCCTATCGTGAAGATGAGGACAGAACTGCCCGATCCCATTGACTCATTCAATCCTTTCATCCTTTGTGGTTTCATAAAAATCCGTTCCTGTTGTATCATTCATGGTCACTGTTTGCTTGTTGTCACACTCAAATTTCAGGGGATCCATGGCACAATACGTTTTCACAATGAATCGGGTTGGCAAGGTTGTTCCTCCAAAACGTCAGATCTTAAAAGATATTTCCCTGAGTTTTTTCCCTGGAGCCAAGATTGGTGTCCTGGGGTTGAACGGATCCGGAAAATCGACCGTACTCAAGATTATGGCTGGAATCGACACCGATATTCTTGGCGAAGCCACGCCGATGCCCAATATCAAGATCGGGTATTTGCCCCAGGAGCCGGAACTTGATCCCGAAATGAACGTTCGGGACGCTGTTGAGCAGGCCTTGGGGGAGGTGTTCGATGCCCACAAGAAGCTTGAGGAGCTTTATGCGGCCTATGGCGATCCCGATGCTGATTTTGACGCGCTCGCATTGGAACAGGGCCGGCTTGAGGCGATAATCGCCACTTCTGATGGCCACAATCTGAACCAGAAGATGGAAATCGCGGGGGATGCTCTGAGACTGCCCCCCTGGGAGGCGAAAATCGGACATCTTTCCGGAGGGGAAAAACGTCGTGTCGCCTTGTGTCGCCTTTTGCTGTCTAGCCCTGACATGCTCCTTCTCGATGAACCCACGAATCATCTCGATGCGGAGTCTGTCGATTGGCTTGAGCAGTTTCTTCATGAGTTTCCGGGAACCGTGGTTGCTGTTACCCATGACCGCTATTTTCTGGACAATGTCGCGGAATGGATCCTTGAGCTTGATCGTGGACAGGGTATTCCATGGAAGGGAAACTACAGTTCATGGCTTGAACAGAAAGAGAGTCGTCTTGAGGCCGAGTCAAAGCAGGAGTCGGCAAGGATGAAAGCGATGAAGCAGGAGCTTTTGTGGGTCCGGCAAAATGCCAAGGGTCGACAGGCGAAATCCAAAGCCAGAATGGCCCGTTTTGACGAGCTCAGCTCAAAGGACTATCAGGCCAGGAATGAAACCCAGGAGATTTTTATTCCCGTCGGGGAGAGGCTTGGTGACAGCGTCATCGAATTCAAGGGGGTCTCGAAGGGGTACGGAGACAGGCTTTTGATCGATAATCTGTCCTTTTCCATTCCCCCCGGAGCCATCGTTGGCATCATCGGTCCAAATGGTGCCGGAAAATCAACCCTTTTCAGGATGATCACCGGAAAAGAAAAACCGGATTCGGGGGAGGTGCTCATTGGAAAGAGCGTGAAGCTTGCCCACGTTGACCAGTCCCGGGAAATGCTTTCCGGCAATCGGACGGTCTTTGAGGAGATTGCGAACGGCTCAGAGGTCATCAAGGTGGGAAGCTACGAAACACCCTCCCGTGCCTATATCGGCCGATTCAACTTCAAGGGGCCGGATCAGCAGAAGATCGTGGGCACCCTTTCCGGTGGAGAAAGGGGAAGACTCCATCTTGCCAAGACATTGATGTCGGGGGGCAATGTCCTTTTGCTGGATGAACCTTCAAATGATCTGGATGTTGAAACATTGCGGGCTCTGGAAGACGCACTTCTGGAGTTTGCGGGTTGTGTCCTCGTGATTTCCCATGACCGGTGGTTCCTTGACCGGATCGCAACGCATATTCTCTCTTTTGAAGGGGATTCTACGGTATCCTTCTTTGACGGGAACTATCAAGAATACGAAGCCGACAAGAAAAAACGCCTCGGAGCCGAAGGGGCAAAACCCAAACGTCTCAGATACAAGCCAATCAGCCGGTAAGAATCATTCCCATGGAACCTGGCATGAGAGGGTGATCCGGCTTCGTTTCAGGATTCTCAAGGAATAGACCGGGGGGCTAGGTGGTTCCCCGGCTTTTCTTTCCCCGGATACTTCTTGTCATATCTTTTGTGGTGAGCCGCACCATCAATGGCACATCCAAAGGCCCGGACCTGCGAGGTCCGCAAACACCATCATTGCGATCCATTCCCTGTTGCTGGCCCATTGAGCCATTCCTGATAAGCCACACTTCCTTTTTGGACATCGTCGCTTCATTCTCCTGTGGCCTGTCCGGCTTTTGTCTGCTCTCACAAGACTCCGGTCCATCCGTTGTGTTGGTTGGAGACTGCAGCCTCTTTTTCACGGGCATTTTACTTCGAGAACTGGAAAAATGATTTCTTCTTGACTCTGGACTAATGTCAAGGGTTTATCCTTGATCTTGAGGTCTGCCTGAGAGGCGGATCGTCTCTCTTTCGTGATTCCTTCCGGGTTGTGAAAAAGAACTCCCGGACAATGTGGATGAAAAGATCTATATGCTGGAAAGGGATTCGATGGACAACAAAAATTTGAAAAAATCCTCAGGTGTTCGGAGCAATGAACCACAGTCATCGGGCATAATGGCAGTGGGTGCCGCCCTGATGACATTTGTTGCAGTATCGTGTTGTGCCGGAGTTCCTGCCCTTCTTTCATTTATCGGAACCATTGGACTGGGAGTCCTGATCAAGAAGCATCTTCTTTTTCCTTTGATGCTGGCTTCCCTGATGATGGGTTCCTGGGGGGCTTTCCTTTCCTACCGGAACCACCAGAACGGTTGGTTTCTGGCGGGATACCTTTTATGCGCACTGGGGATTCCGATGGGAATGAAGTTCTATCATCCGTTGATGTATGCCGGTCTCGCGGGTCTTTTGCTTCTGACGGGTAGCGAGCTATTTCGAAGGCGTAAAAAGACGGCGTTTTGCGGATAAGAATTCCGGAAAAGACCAAGAGTGAGATCCGGGTCAGCTTGGAGCTGACCCCCAGGTTCAATCAGAAGGAGTTCAGGATGGAAAAGATTGCTTTTCGTGTTGAGGGAATGACCTGTGACCATTGTGCTTTGACCATCGAGAAAACGCTTCTCAAAAATCCCAATGTCATTTCAGCCCGAGTCTCTTATGCCAGGGGAGCAGGTGAGATTGAAGTCAAGGAGCCGGCGTCCTTCGAAGAGCTTCAAAAAGAGGTCCATGAGGAAGGGTATGAACTTTTTCCGGGTGATCCGGCTTCATTTGGCGGCCCGGACGTTTCTTCCGACACATCCTTGCGGCATATCGTCATCATCGGAGCCGGATCAGGGGCCTTTGCCGCAGCCCTCCGAGCCTCCGAGCTGGGCGCTCGGGTCACTCTCGTGGAACGGGGGACGATTGGCGGAACTTGTGTCAATGTCGGATGTGTTCCTTCGAAGATATTGATCCGTCAGGCACATCATGTCCATCAGTCCATGTGTCCTCCTTTTGAGGGCATTCGGCCGACAACGCCGGAGTTTTCAGCCCCTCTTCTGAAGAAACAGCGAGAAGGGAGAGTGCTCGAGCTTCGGGAAGAAAAATACAGCCGTCTTCTGAGGGATCTTCCAAATGTCACCTTCATCGAGGGAACGGCCTCTTTTCAAAGTGAGACAGTTGTTCTTGTCCGGAAAAAGGACGGGAGTGAAGAGTCTCTGGTGGCGGATCGTATCCTTGTGGCAACAGGAAGTCGTCCCCATGTTCCGGAGATTCCCGGACTCGCCGGAGCCCCTTTCTGGACTTCGACCGAAGCCTTGTTTTCAAATGATGTACCAAAGGAGATGATCATTCTGGGCGGTGGATTTGTGGCGCTTGAAATCGGGCAGGCCATGCAGCGTCTCGGGAGCCGCGTGACGATTATCGACCGGAATCCGCAAATCCTGAAACGGATGGATGCGGACATCGGCAAAAGTCTCCAGACTTACCTCGCTGGTGAGGGGATCCGTTTTCTGTTGAACGCAAAGGTTCTTGGTGTCGAGTTTGAGAACGGAAAGTTTACTCTCCAATTGGATGGGATGACGGTTGAGGGAGATGGCTGCCTGGTTGCGACAGGGCGGACACCGAATACTTTTGGACTGTCTCTTGAAAAGGCTGGGGTGATCACCACACAGAATGGGTCGATCGTTGTCAATGATCGATTGGAAACGAATGTTCCTGGTATATTTGCTGTTGGGGACTGCACCAATCTTCCAAAGTTCGTTTATGTGTCGGCAGCCTCCGGAACCCGGGCCGCGATCAATATGATGGGAAAAGAGACTGCCAATCTGGACCTTTCGGTTCTTCCCGAAGTCATTTTCACAGATCCGCAGGTGGCTGTGGTCGGCCTCTCCGAGGCGGATGCTCTTTCGCGAGGAATGGAAGTCGATGTCCGGACAGTTTCCCTGGATCAGGTTCCAAGGGCACTTGCCAATTTCGATACGAGAGGATGGGTCAAAATGGTAGCGGAGAAAAAAACCGGCCGTTTGATTGGAGTCCAGGTGTTGGCTCCGGAAGGGGGAGAAGTCATCCAGACGGCCGCAATGGCGATTGCTGGCGGGAGGACAGTCCGGGAGATTGGAGACCAGTTTTTCCCCTATTTGACAATGGTGGAAAGCCTGAAGCTCTGTGCCCAGTCTTTTTACAAGGATGTCAAACAGCTTTCATGCTGTGCGGGATAGTCTGGAATGGATTTTGGGCTTGCCCGAGACAGGGAAACCAATCTGAGGATGATCGCATGACCCATCTTCCGATCGGAAAGGTCGCAAGACTTTCCGGTGTCAGCATCGATACCATCCGCTTTTATGAGAGAAACGGATTGATCCCGGATCCCCCGCGAAGGGAGTCGGGATACCGGGACTATCCGGAGGAAACGGTCTTCCGGCTGAAGTTTATCAAGAATGCGAAGGAGATTGGCTTCACCCTCGCGGAAATTCGGGAGCTTCTTGGGCTTCGGACAACAAAGGAAACCAATTGCGAATCGGTGC
The DNA here is from genome assembly GCA_021844645.1 of Nitrospirota bacterium. The sequence continues at coordinate 2,274 of JAKBTA010000023.1, read as the reverse complement.
AGAAGATGGCTGAGGAGAAAATCCGGGTGGTGAAGGAGAAAATCCGGAATCTCGAAGGGATCCAGGTGGCTCTTGAGAAACTTCTGGAAAGTTGCCGGGAACCGGGTCATACATCCGAATGCCCCATTCTGGACGTTTTGGAAAAACATAACGTCTGAACCCATTCCCCGGGACCCGGGGAATGGGCGTGTGAGTCTAAAGCCAGACGTTGATTCCGAACATCATGGTGGTCACGGCACCCACATAGGCTGCGGCCAGGGACTCGTAAGACAGATTGGCATAAAACTCCAGATGTTCATTGGCCTGGACCGATGCGCCGATGTCGGCCTGAAGGCCTGCGAGTGGCCCTGGAGTGTCGAATGTCCCCACAACTCCTCCCAGCTGTCCATTTAAAACTACATAACGACCCAGCTGGTCGAGTGTTGAAAGTCCGGCAAACCCAAAATTTGACGACAGAAGGACGGGCACCAGATTGGTTGCGTTCGGGATAAAAGGTGTGAAGGACTGCGTATCATATCCCGCGACGAGATGAAGATCTGGTTTTTTCAGAAAGTTCCAGTCGACCGCGACCATTGTGTTGTGATTGATTCCAAAGGGTGTCTGACTTCCGCCCAGAGTGTCGTAGGTGTATTCGTACTCTCCTGACAGGGACAGGTTCGGAATCAGGGAAACAGTCGCGTTCAGAAGCCCTCCGGACTGGAGTGCGCCTTCGAGGATGGCTTGTCCGTATCCGCTCCAGGGAAGTTGATACCACCCTTGTCCATCGATCCTTAGCCTTCCGAGCGGAAGGTCAAGGTGTCCGTAAAGTCCGGCATTGACCTGATTGCCTGCGAAGACATCCCCTGCATCAAGAAGGTACTGGAGTCCATCCGGTCCCTGCCCGTCCACACCGGCAAAAAGGTAGGACTCAAGGCCGCTGGTCTGTCCTGATGCCGATCCCACGTAAAGATTGGTCCCCGCCTGAAAATGGACAGTATCTTTCAAAAGGGGTGTTTCTGCGGTGATCCCGGTTCCGATGGAGGAACCACCCGAATATCCGATGTCGACATTCTGGATGTGGATATGGTAATCCGAATTTTCCATCTCGTAGGTGGATGGTGACTGGAATGGAGGGGGAACCGGTTCCTGAAAGTTGATGTTCTGGTCAAAGGTTTCAAGGGGCGGGGTTGACAGCACAAGGACCTCAAGCGTTTTTTTGTCTTCGGTGACCTTTTCCTTTTCTTTTTGGGACAGTGTCGGATCTCTGGAAAGCCGGTTCAGGATTGTTCTGGAGCGGGACATGTTTCCCTGTTCCATCAGAAGCTCCGCTTTCAGCCTGAGAAGAGTCTTGTCATCGGGATATTGACTGATTCCCTTGTCCAGAATGGCAATCCCCTTTCCGGGTTGATGGATTTTCCGGGCGATACGGGCTCCAAGTGTATATGCCTCGCGTCTTTTGGGATGAAATTTGATGTAGTTGCCAATCTGTTGCTCTGCCAGGGAAAATTTTCTTTTGGCAATACTGTTGTTGATCGTCTTCCAGTCATGATCCGAAGGGGCTGACCCGGATGATTCTTCAGCGAAACCGTTGCCAACACTAAAAAGGGCTCCGGTCAGGGAGCCCAGAAGGGCAATGATGAGAAAGGCCGGGACTCTCCCGGCCTTTTTGTCAGATCCGCCCATTATCGGGAATGTCTGTGCATTCGGGCATGATACCCCGCATGGTGGGATGGGGAGTAGAGCGCGGCAACCCTTTCATGGGATCCCTGCATGATCTCCCTTGTAGCTTCTTCGTGGCCAAAAGCGGATCTTCCGAGTTCGGGATGATGGTCGTCTCCATCATGGTGCATGGAGGCTTCGGGAGATTCCCTGTCCCGGAAATCCCGGTCTGCCCGGTCATAGTCGAACCGATTGTCAGCACGAAGGGCTCTGAGGCGGTTCTTCAGCATGAAAATCCTTCTCTTGACCGAAGCGATATCCGCGGCGCGATCGGGATTGGGTGCCTTCTGGCTGTTGAGCGCGGTGAGCCTCGCCCTGAGTTTTGCGATCTTGGCCTTCAATTGGGCGATATCCGCAGCGCGATCGGGATTGGGTGTCTTCTGGCTGTTGAGCGCGGTGAGCCTCGCCCTGAGCTTTGCGATCTTGGCCTTCAATTGGGCGATATCCGCGGCGCGATCGGGATTGGGTGTCTTCTGGCTGTTGAGCGCGGTGAGCCTCGCCCTGAGCTTTGTGATCTCTGCTTTCAGCTGGGCGATATCTGCGGCGCGATCGGGATTGGGTGTCTTCTGGCTGTTG
>JAKBTA010000092.1 GCA_021844645.1 Nitrospirota bacterium | reverse complement strand
TGATCTTTTACAGTAGCGCCTATGGTCTTTCCGGCACCCTGCAAAAAGAGAAAATCCAGGATTCACTGAACTTTTTTGAACTCGAACCCTATAAAAATGTCTCTTCCGGCATACTCCCGCTGGGTTTCCGACAAAGACTCGCCCTTTCCTGCGCACTGATTCACGAACCCTCAATTCTCTTTCTTGATGAGCCGACTTCAGGTGTTGATCCCAATGCCAGAAGGGAGTTCTGGCATATCATCAATGCATTGGCTACAGTCGGAGTATCCGTTCTGGTGACAACGCACTTTATGGAAGAGGCGGAGTACTGTGACCGACTGCTCATCATGGCACAAGGGGCACTTCTTGCCATGGGCAGTCCCGCCGAAATCAAGGAAAAGACAAGAACACCCCAAATCCCCGACCCCTCTCTTGAAGATGCCTTTGTGTCCCTTCTGTCTGAATTTCAAAAAAACACAGGGTGATTAAAAATGAGACAACCCACTCGTCACTCTTCTCTATCATTAAAAATAAACAGGATACGGGCACTTGTATATAAAGAATCTCTGCAGATTCTGCGAGATCCTTCAAGCCTTGCCATTGCCCTTGTCCTGCCCTTTGTCCTCCTTTTGATTTTTGGATATGGTGTTTCGCTCGATGCGAGCCATGTCCCCATTGCGGTTGTTCAGGACAGCCGGACTCCTGCATCAGAGGGGTTCATCGCAAGTCTCAGAAACTCCCATTGGTTTTCACCCAGGCCATACGCCAATATTCACGATGCCATAAGTGCTCTCAAACGTCAGGATGTGGAAGGCATTCTCTGGCTTCGGGAAAATTTTGGAAGGGGTATTGAATCGTTTCACAACGCACCCATCCACGTTGTCGTCGATGGAGTTGATGACAATACGGCAAGACTGGTCGAGGGCTATCTGACCAATACATGGCAAACGTGGCTGACTCTTCGAAATCAGCGAGGGCGACTCGCCTCAACGCTACCAATAAGTCTTAAGGTCAGGATCTGGTTTAACCCGGACAATAGAAGCCGGGATTTTCTCATTCCTGGTCTGATTGCTGTTATCATGACCCTGATCGGCGCACTTCTTACAGCCCTCGTCATCGCAAGGGAATGGGAGAGGGGCACCATGGAAGCTCTCTTTGTCACACCTGTTTCCATTGGAGAAATCTTAATCGGAAAATTCATTCCCTACTTCATGTTGGGGATGAGCGGAATGGCACTGTCTGTCCTCATGAGCCGATTCTTGTTTGAAGTTCCGTTAAGAGGTTCGATTTTGACTCTGACCATCACATCATCTCTCTTTCTGACTTCTGCCCTCGGCATGGGGCTCCTTATCTCCACTGCAGCCAAAAACCAGTTTGTTGCCGGACAAATCGCCATTGTCTTTACATTTCTTCCGGCTTTTATCCTGTCCGGTTTTATATTTGATATCCATTCCATGCCCTCCTTCATCCAGGCCATTACCCATATCATTCCCGCAAGCTATTTCGTGACGATTCTCCAATCGGTTTTTCTTGCTGGAGATATTCCTGGGGTCATCATTCCCAACTCGGTCGCACTTCTCCTGTTCAGCATCTTTCTTTTCGCCCTGATTCGCCGCATCAGTAGAAAAAGGATTGAATAGTGCAAAGAATCATAAGGATCCTACGACTTGTTCAAAAGGAGTTTCTGGCTCTTCTTCGTGACAAGAAAAGCCGGATGGTCCTGATTGTCCCTCCCACCGTCCAGCTGCTTGTCTTTAGCTATGCCGCAACGTTTGACCTGAATAACATTTCCTATGCCGTATGGAACGAAGACACCGGGATTTACTCAAGGCAGCTTCTTGCCAGGTTTTCCGGATCCCCAAACTTTAAACTTGTGGGGACAATCACACATGAGCAGGAAGTGGCCCCGTTAATCGACAACAGAAAGGTCCTGCTGGTTCTCCACATCAGAAGCGATTTCAGCCGGAACCTGCTTTCCTCAAATCCGGCAACGGTTGAAGCGCTTCTTGATGGTCGCCAGTCCAATACCGCGATGATCCTTCTTGGATATGTCGAAACGATCGTCAACAACTACACAACAGACATTGCTACGGCAAGGGGAATTCCGACACCGATCGCTCCGATCACCTTGCGCGCCTGGTATAACCCGAATCTCAAGAGCCGCTGGTTCATTGTCCCCGGGATCGTCGGTCTTTTGACGCTTGTGGTGACTTTGCTCGTCACTGCACTATCCGTCGCCCGGGAACGTGAAGAAGGGACCTTTGACCAGCTTCTCGTCACTCCACTGACTCCGTTCGAAATCATTTTGGGAAAGGTTCTTCCGGGATTTGTCATCGGTATGGTCGAAGCGACAGGGATCATCTTGCTGGCAGTGCTCATCTTCCACATTCCACTAAGGGGTTCCCTGGAAGCCCTTTACCTCGGTCTTTTCCTGTTCATTCTTTCAGGTCTCGGAGTTGGCCTGATGATCAGCTCCCTTGTTTCAACCCAACAGCAAGGTCTCCTGGGGGCGTTCCTTTTTCTTGTCCCATCGATCATTCTGTCGGGATTCGCAAGCCCTATTGCCAACATGCCGATTTTCATCCAGGATCTGACACTTTTGAATCCGCTCCGGTATTTTATGGTGATCTTGAGAGAAGTTTTTCTTCAGGGTGCAGGGATTTCCATTTTATTACCGGAGTATTTGGCTCTTTTGGCCATTGGGCTCACAACCCTTCTACTCGCCAGCCACTTTTTCAGGAGAAGGCTTGGGTAATCCTCCCAAAAACTGGTTTTACTTTTCCTTCAAAGGGAGTAAAATACTGCTATCCTTCTCAGAAAAGGCTAAAAATGTTTAAAAAGGAGGTTAAAATTAAAAAAGCGGTGATTCTTGCGTCACTCTTTTCAGGACTTATCGTGACGACCACAGCCCAGGCAGATGATGCGCAGAAGATCATGGGGTCGCAGGACTGCGCCTCATGCCACAGCGTTGACCAAAAGCTGGTGGGCCCTTCATTTAAAATGATCGCAGATCGCTACCGAGGGAAAAAAGGAGTTGTCAAAGTTCTTGCACAAAAGATCATCACCGGAGGTGGAGGAAACTGGACCGCCGACACAGGCGGTATGGCAATGCCCCCTCATCCAGGTCTCCCCCTTCCCCAGGCCGAGGAAGTTGTCAAGTGGATACTGTCGCAAAAATAGACGGAATTCGGTTGAAAGAAAAGCCCCAGAAAGCATAAAAAAGCTTTCAGGGGCTTTTTATGTGAGGGGTATTACGGTTTTGGAACTCCCGTTTTTTCCCATGTCCCGATCAATACTTTCATTTCATCTGCCCATTGCTGTGTTTCCGTAACTCCAGCAGGAGAAGGTCGGCCAGGGTTGATTGACTTGACCTTATCCTGAATCGCCAGATTCAATGTCTCAAAAGACTGCTCGAATGCCTTGAGACCTTCCTCAAGAAGGGTTTGAAAAACCTGGTCACAAGAAACTCCAAAAGAGGCAAGCTCTTTGTAAAAGGACTGATCGCTTCCTTTTTTGTCCAACAGTGCCGGAGAAATCTTTCCATGGTCAACAAATGCCTTCAATGTTGCCATGGGTACGGTGTTTACCGTATCCGGAGCAATCAGCGAGTCCACATAGAGAACATCGGAATAGTCGGGATTTTTCGTGCCGGTCGATGCCCATAGAGGCCTTTGAAGATTTCCTCCCTTCGATGAAAGCTTTTGTGTAAACTCCCCCTTGAAGATCTCCTCAAATATCGCATAGATTGTGCGGCAATTTTCGATTCCCAGACGACCTTTCAAAGCATCTGCCTGCGGTTTTTTGAGATCGGAAAGTTTCCGGTCGACCATTGTATCGATTCTGCTGACAAAAACACTCGCCACACTATGGACCCGGGAAATATCTCCACCTTTTTCAAGAAAGCGTGAGAGCCCCTTTACATAGGCCATTGCCGCATTTCGATAGGCCTCCGGAGAAAACAGAAGGGTCACATTGATAGAAATGCCG
>JAKBTA010000091.1 GCA_021844645.1 Nitrospirota bacterium | reverse complement strand
TGGGACACTTCATCGTGGTCACCGACCAGCCTTTGTCTCCCCACAAGTACGCTCCCGGGCATGCCATCGAAGTCATCGGACAGGTGATGCACTCCCAGAAGATGCCCAGTTTCACCGGCGGAACGGAGAAGGTCGTCGTCATCCGGGCCCGGGAACTGCATGTGCGGAGAAGAGTCCCGCCACCCAACACCGGTGTCGGGTTCGGCTTCGGCTACTACCCCATGATGGGATTCTGACCGGAGATTGCCGTTCTTCCGACACCTTCCCTTCGGAGACTTGATTCCCGACGGTCAACTCCAGTATTCTTTCAGGGCAGTTGGAGCCATCCTCCCGGATACCTTCCAGGTCATCCTCATTTTTTTCTGTTTTGCGGGAATAGCTCAGCGGTAGAGCATCGCCTTGCCAAGGCGAGGGTCGCGGGTTCGAATCCCGTTTCCCGCTCCAGTTTCTTTCAATGCCAGAGCCAAAATTAGAAGATCATGACATTGCTTTCTCTTGCCCTTTTTTGTTTTTTCATCCCGGCAAGAAAATCCTTCTTTAACCCTCACCTGAGCCATTCTGGTCATCGTGATGAGTTTTGATGGGTTTCATTGCGAAATGTGGGGTATTTTAATCTTTCTTTATCAAGTAAAACCATCTCGGGAAACATGGAAGTTGCGCTCCGACCTTTCCTGCTTTTTAATTGCCTTGTGAATGGCAGGTTGGCTCACCCCAAGTCTTCTGGCAATTTCCCTCTGGGGAGGTTGGGGAGATTCTTGAAGGCACTTTTGGAGTTCATCCAAAAAAACTTGCCCTCGGACCGGAATTCTTTTTCCGGAAAAACGCTCTTCGGCGCGTAACCATATTTCGTATTTTCTCAAAAGCCCCCAAACTGCGTCTCCTCCTGCATTTGGCCCCTCTTTATTGAGCCAAGATTCTCCGTCCTGATCTTGGATATCGAGCCGCTGAAAGAGATCATGGACGAACAATTCCCATCGACCTGTTCCAGTTGCAAAAAAGAGGGTTTGATGATTGGGAAGGCCTTTCGGAAATGTGTGCCACAGGCTTCCATCAGGACAATTTTCGATGCACGATTCCATTCTCCCACAGGGCATAATGAAGGTATTTCCCAGACTTCTCCCAACATTTTCGCCATGAAATGAAAATTAGGAAACCAGTCTTCATGATCACAATACTCTTTGGCCCTGCTTATCATTCTTCGTGCCCGAACATATTCCGCTCCAGATTTTTTTCTTCCGGTAAGAGGAAGTGGATTATGAGTATGACAAAATCGACCTAACTCTTCCGGGATCCATCTGTAACATAATTTGCAGATACCTTGCCCCCGATTGCGATATCTCTTCCCTCGACTATTTGCCCATCGCTGAATATCAACGAGAAATTCCAGTATAGCCCTAAGTCTCCTTGTTGACTCAGTCGTGTAATCCGCCAAGTTTATCAAGAGCGATCTTTCAATCCAGGGTTCAGTTTGGATCCATTCGGACAATAGTCGAAATTTAAAGATCCCAAGGACAGGTATATCCTGGAGCCCGGTTGAGTCCAAAAGTTGCTGTAAATTTTCTTCCCGAGATATGGGATCTATAAATCATTCGACGACCGAAAGGAGGGAAGGCGTTTTGAAAGGTTCCTGCTTCTTCCATTCACGCCGTCTTTCCGTGCCATATTTGTCCTCTGTAAAGGATGACATGTAAAAATATTAATGGACTGTTACCTGCACAAACATATCCACTAAGGCATCGATCGTGAATTTAATGTTTTTCTTGTGAACGAGATCAGAAACCTTCGGTCTTGCAAAGCCAAGAATCTTGGCGGCTTCCGCCTACTTTAGCTTTTTCTCATCAATCCATTCAGATATTTCGGACATCAGGGACTCCCTGATGGCGAGTTTTTCGGAAATCACCTGACCGACTGCAATCAACAATACTTTCTCTTCATCTGGCTCAATTTCCAAATCTATAAAAAGGGGATCGCCTCGAAAGGCTTGATCGAAAGCAGATCAACTGGAGGATCCCCGGAGAAGATATCCTCGTCTCAATAGTCCAGGAGAAAAAGGAGCTTATCGATTGTTGGCACATGGGCTCGACTCTCGAGAAGGCGATCCCTGCCGAAATATCTCATGTAATTCTCACTTTGCGTGGCATCATCGTTCACAAACGGGGCGAATCGCTTTTTGAGAGTCGATGCATCGCCATTAGGATCTTCCTTCAAATGCGCATCATAAGGGCCTCGAAACATGGTTCTGACAAAAGAAGATGAATCTTCTTTTTGGTGGCCAATCTGGCAACCGAATCTGACCAATCCGTATCGGTGTCCACAAGAACAGCCACTGTGTCATAAGCGGCAATGGCTTTTTGCCGAACCGTCCATTCGACGACATGCTTGGCCCCCTTACCTTGTGCGTTCTTGATCTTTACTGATAGACCGCATCCACGCGAGATAAACAGGCCCTTCACATGGGTTAGAAACGCCATTTCATCGGCGCCTTCTCCTACGATCAAAAGTGTACGTTGCGCCTTCCAAACCATGGGTTCCACGCTCAAAATTGCGGCACCGCGCCATAGGCACCGGCCATGTATTTGGCGTAGTGGTTATCGTCATTTCGGATCCCTTCCACCGCGTCCATGCGAATTGCCGAACTCTCGCAATGGGTATCCTTTTGCACCAGCATGACTTGGGATTTGTGCAAAAGATTCAGCACCTCGGCAGCATGACAGCTAAACAAGAGTTGTGCATTGTGGGGATTGGTCTTTGGATTGGCAAACAAGTCGAGGATTGGTTCGAGCATGTGCGGGTGAAGGTCATTCTCGAATTCATCAATGACTGCGAGACCGCCGATCTCCAATGTCTCCAGCAGACGAGACAACAACACAAAAGCCCCTTGTGTTCCGCTGGACTCCATGGCAAAAGGCAGGCTGAACTCAAAATCCCTATTTTTGTGCATGCCGAAGGGGATCCACACGTTCTGTCCCGGTTTATCGGGCTCCTCCGGGTTGGGAACAGGAAACTTCTTTAATTCGACATTTGTCAGTCCCAGATCCCATGCCAATAGCAAATTTTTCATCAGTTGTTGCTGATTCGGATGAACCGAAAAATGTTCTGCGGCGTTCATTACGGCCCAATCGCCCAAAGGGATACGGCCCTGAACATTGATATTCGTAATGACATAAGGAGACACCATCCTCATCGCCAATGGTTCACCGAATTGGGCTGCCCATGAGATCAGGGAAACATTTTGTCGCACCTTACGCGCTTCCTTGTCGGGGAGGCCAAAATCCTTTTGTTTCACGGTATAGAAATTGGCTTTCTCATCCCAGTCGCGGATAAAAACATAGCCGAAACGCTCACGCTTCTGATAAAGGGCCTCATGGAGAACCTTCTGGGGTGTACAGGAGAGCTCATAGCGCCATAGTTTGCCATCAAAATCCACCGTGCATTCGAATTCGGAAGGCTCGTTCGAAGCCGCAGCATGAGGCGTTAAAGGGATGGCAGATTCCGTTGGGATCTGGAACGATTGGCTGATAAACCAGCCGAGAAAGGCCAAAGGTTTGAGCACAGCCGTTTTTCCGCTGCCATTTGGGCCTATGGCGGCCATAATTTTTGACACCCGCTCACCCGTCGGCACTTCGGTCATCCAGTTTGTGATGGCCACCTTTTTTGTGAGCGTCAGATTGACTTCTGTCCGGTGTCGAAAAGACTGGAAGTTTGAAAACACATACCGATGAAGCATGTCTCCTCCATGGACAAATCATATCATCAACGAAAATACGTTGATTGTATAACTTAACAAGGAGAAGTCAAACTCATGACTCAAGAACGTCGACGGAAACGGATCATTCTCAAGAGAGATTCATCCGTTAAGAGCTGGCCGTAAGTGGGCGTGCTGTTCTTTTCTGCCTTCATATTTTGCTTGAGCTTCTCTCGTTATCAGAAGGAGTGGATGGATTCTCTGAGGATCCTCCTTTATCCGGGCCAACTCCCTCAAGACGTTTTTCCTTTTTGAGCTTTTTGATCTGTCAAGCGATCCCGTCAACGGGTTGAGTCCATATGAGGTGAGGACCTCGAAAAGACCCACCCGGTCCATTAATCCCTGCAAATAAACATCGTAATACTGAAGCAACCCCCATTT
>JAKBTA010000090.1 GCA_021844645.1 Nitrospirota bacterium | reverse complement strand
GACGGGAGGTATCGATAATGCTTAGAGGGGCGTCTTTATCCAGAAGAGATCGATATTCCCTGAGGAGGCCAACTCTGTAGTTGGCTAATTTATCCCGTACCATTCTTTGGCGGGATCAGAAAGAAATTCGGGCAAAAAATTTTTCTGGAAAGAGGACCGTACCGGATAAAATATGGCGCGCCTGGAGAGATTTGAACTCCCGGCACTCGGAACCGGAATCCGATGCTCTATCCGGACTGAGCTACAGGCGCATTTTTAACAACACCCATTCTAATGAATCCGGCCAAATAGTTCAAGGAGATCGGCTCATTCCTGGAAAAATCTGGCAAGCGGATTCGAGCTTTTTTTCCTATGTTGATGAGTGAGTGTTCCTTTTTTGGGATTGAAGCTTCCTGATATCTTCGAGAACCTGTTTTGAGTGTCTGTCAGGGTCAACATCGAGATATCGCTTTGCAATTTTTCCTTGCGGGTCAATTAAAAAAGTATAGCGGTGATCAAACCCCAAAAATCCACCGGCCGCTCCGTAGGCTTTTGCGATCGTTCCTGTATGGTCCGCAAGGAGAGGAAAGGGAATGTGGTATTTTTTTGCAAAATGTTCCTGGCTTTCCCTGTCGTCCATGCTAACGCCAACGACGCTTGCTCCTATTTTTTTGAGCTTCATGATCCCGTCTCTGAACGTACAGGCCTCAGTTGTGCAACCGGGAGTGTCCGCTTTTGGAAAGAAATATAAAATGAGCCACTGATGTCGATAGTCGGAAAGCTTATGTGTATCACCATCCTGGTCTTTTCCGATAAAGTTTGGTGCAGGCATTCCCTCAGACGCGGCTTGCTCGGCGAATGCCTTGTGAATGGGCAGGGAAATCCCTGTAAGAATTATGAACACAGTTGCGATCATGGTCATGACAACCCGTATCTTTTTGACTGATGCGATTTTTCTATTCTTAAAATATCTTTCCATTTTTTCATGCCCCCTGCAGATTGTTTAAAAAAAGAATCATGTGTCGGGATGAGAATGGTGTGTGGTTCTTAAAGCCTGGAGGCCCATTCCCCCTGAAAAATATCTGTTCTGGAAAGTCCCCCAACAACTCTTTGTGGGTCCAGATCCGATACAACCGGGAGAAAATCAAGATCATGCCGATTCATTCTCCCAATCGCATCTTGAATGGTATCAGACTCCCGGACTGTGATCACCTTGTTGACCATGACTGAATCGATAAGTTCTTTCTCCCAATCGGACTGATGGATCTTTTCAACGTCCTGAACCGAGACAATGCCAATCAATGATCCGGTTTTTGAGAGGACCGGGTAGGTGCGATGGAAGTATCTCATAAGAAAATTTTCCCTGAACTGCTGAATGGTAATGCCTGCAGGGACGACAATAACTGTTTTGGACATCGCCTGTAGGACTTTCAGGTGAAAACGTCGGGACAGATGGATATCTTCACGGTCCCTCTGATGGGAGGAAATAGATGTTGCTCCTGATGTGACATAGGCAAAAACGGTTGCCATCAGCCCAGGGATCAGGTATGCGGAACTATGTGTCGACTCGGCGATAAAGACCACCGATGCCAAGGGAGTTTTATATCCGGCCGCCAAAAAGGAGGACATGCCCATGACCACACCGAAGTCGAATGGTTCAAGGGATCCGATATTTGCAATCAAACCTCCTGTAGCGGCTCCAAGACAAAGAAGGGGAAAGAATGATCCACCCATGCCTCCAGCGGAGAACGTAAAGATAATGGCCATGGTCTTGAGAAGCAGTAAAAGCAGGAGATTGAAAAAAGTTTCATGATTGGATAAGAGATGTTGTATGAAGGTGTACCCGGGGCCCAGAGGGAGTGCTTCGCCAAAATGTTTTTGGGCGATAAATCCAGTCATCCCCAAGATGAATGCCGCCAGCAGATTTTTCCAGGATAGAACTGCCGGACCGGAGAGAAACCATACTTTGGTGGCACGGTAGGCTTTTAAAAAGAGCCTCGCGAGGATCCCGCACAGCGATCCGATCAGAATGGCTATGATGAGATCTCTCGTGTGAAATTGTGTTTTGGCGGCCATTGTGAAAAGGGGAGCAGTTCCCTTGACGGAAACCATTGCCAGATAAGAAGCAACAGATGCAACCACAGTCGGTAAAAGAGCATTGGGTGCCAAATCACCTCTGAATGGAACCTGGAGCATAAAGATCGCTCCAGTCAGTGGCGCCTTGAACATTGCTGAAAGTCCGGCACCAGCGCCTGCTAGCAGAAGAACTCGCTGATCTTCAGCCGTAACATTGAGCAAGCCCAGAATCTTGGAGGAGAGGGAGCTGACCGCTCCTCCAATATAGGTTGATATACCTTCCATGCCGGCGCTGCCACCAAATCCAAGTGTGCAAATGTATGCAGGAATTTTATAAAGGACGCTGGATAGCCTGATCTTTCCCCGAAACTCATGGTAGCTTTTGACAACCTCTTCTGTTCCCCCCATCCCATCAATTCCACCCTGAAGGAGGATGACTCTTGTCATGAGGACACCAATCATGGGAATAAGAATCACGATCCAGGAGTTTTGGAACAGATGATTGTAAAGAGTGAGGAAGAGAATATGGTAGACAACTGTTTCTGTAATTGAGACCAAAAATCCGGTAATGATTCCGATAATTGCTGAAATAATGAGAATGCTCCAATAGTTGCTGACTCTCCGGAGTTCTCCCAGAATGGCTGTGGGTGTCAACCATCTTGGTGGGCTTAAGTGTTTTATGAAGGGAATCAAGATTTTCTCATGAGGACAATGACGCCCGCACAAATCAGTGAAATGCCTGCCCATCGGAGGGGAGGGACTGCTTCATGAAGAAAGATGTTCGCAAAAATGGGGGTGAGGATATATCCAAGGGATGTCAGGGGAATGATGAAGGAAACGTCAGATAACGACAAAAGCTCAAGAAGAAATCCGAAGTGCACCGCCTCAAATGCCGTGCCAGATAAGATGGCAGGCGATGTGACGATTGTTTTGAGAAGCTGTGCAATCGCGGTGGATGAAAAAAATGCATGAAAGGCTGAAGAGTGCTCAAAACCTTTTCGGATGAGGACAAACCCGATTCCCTCCGATACAAGCCCCCCAGCAAGTAAGGATAACACCCAAGGCATTTTATGTTTTTTGGGGATAGATGGATTGATTTCAGCTTGTTCATTCAAAATGCAATTTCCTCAATCCGATGGTGGTCTTGTGTCATTGCTTGCTTTGTCATTGTTTTTTCCCAGATTATTCCTTGGTATTATAAGCGGAATGTTGAATGAAGTGAACCGATTGCTATTTCCCGTTTCAATTGTGTTTTTTAGAATTACCACTGCGAAATGGATTGGTTTTCCGCATGCTTCCAGTTCGTTCTCATGTCTTGAAGACGAGCATTATCGAGGACATTGAGCTCCTTGATTTCGAAGCTTCAGGCGGTTGTTGTATCTTTAAAGACGGAAGAAGATTTTGGTGCAATATTCTTCTTATGAAAAATAGTATTGTCTGAAGCAAAAAGCCGTTTTTCGGAGGAACCATGCATAATCATGATCGTTTTCAAATGAAAGTTTTTTCATTTGCTTCATTTCTTGCCTCGTTTCTCGTTTTTCCGATCTCTTCATGGGCGGGTGCCTTGGTGCCCCTTCCACCTAATCCGGATATTCCATCAGCGAATTTGCAAAGTGCGCAAAAGATTTCTCTTGGAAAGGAGTTGTTTTTTGATCCCAGGCTATCTGCGAATGGAAAGATCAGTTGCGCGTCCTGCCATGTTCCTTCAAAAGGTTATGCAGATCCCAGAGCTGTTTCGATTGGGGTTGGTGGTAAACATGGGACGAGAAATGCCCCATCAGCCTTGAATGCCGCTTATTTCTCGCGTCAGTTTTGGGATGGTCGAGCCGGAAGCCTCGAAGAGCAGGGGATTGGCCCCCTGACAAATCCTGTAGAGATGGCTAACCCCTCAAACCAGAGTGTTGTGCGTCGCCTTCAGAAGGAGTCACGATACCGCCGTTCTTTTGAAGCTGTGTTTGGAGGTCAAGTCTCCATTGACCGGATCGCAAAGGCTATTGCAGCCTATGAGAGAACTTTGGTAACACCAATGTCAGCCTATGATCAGTTTCTGATGGGGAACAAAACCGCCTTGACGCCACAGGAGCAGCATGGTTTTGCTCTTTTTAAGGGTAAGGGAAGGTGTGTTTTGTGTCACAATGGTGCATTGCTTAGCGATCAGGAATATCATAATCTTGGTGTGGCTGGGTCAAAAGATGTGGGACGGTATGCGGTTTCGCATGATCCAAT
>JAKBTA010000022.1 GCA_021844645.1 Nitrospirota bacterium | reverse complement strand
CAACCCTCTTTTTTGACAGGGGTGTTATGGGTCGGATTGGCTCCCACGTTGCCCATATGTCTGTGATTCTTATCCTGGCAGGCGGACTGATCGGAAGCCTTCTCGGATTTCGGCTGTTCGGCACTTTCTATGTGCATTCCACAACATTTGTCCCTCAGGGAGATTTTAGCCTTAGAGTCAACAAGTTCTGGATCGATCACTACCCAAACGGGATGGTGAAGGGATTTTTCAGTGATGTTGATGTGCTGAAGTCCGGAAAAATCATCGATCACAAAGTGATCAGCGTCAATCATCCACTGGAAACCAATGGTTTGAGGTTCTATCAGGCAAGCTATGGAGAGGCCTGGGACAGGGTCGATAAAGCAAGGATCCTGATCGTCAACAAGGAAAAAAAGCAGTTTTTGGGTCAGGTCATGCTCAAGGGCGGGGCTCTTTCGCCAGCACCGGGGACAGATCTGAGCATCAAGATTTTGCGGTACGTTGCGGATTTTGCTTTTGATCCGAAGACAAACTCCGTGTACAGTAAATCGGAAAAATCCGACAACCCGGCTATCCAGTTGGGGATTTACCAGAACGGCAAGCAAATTGGTTCCCCATGGCTATTTTACAATTTTCCGCAGATTCAGGTCATGAAGTCCCTTCCGTACTTTTTTATTTTGGGGGGATATGAAGCTCCCATGTACACCGGGCTCGAAGTGGCCAAGGATCCGGGTGTCCATGTCATTCTGGCCGGTTCCTTTCTCCTTGTGGGAGGACTCTTCCTGTCGTCTTTTGTTTACCACAGGAAACTATGGGTAAGAGCGAAGGAAAACTCGGGGGTGTGGCAGTTGTCCGTTGGCGGCTTCGGTCATAAGGACAAGCTGGGCTTTGAGAAGGAATTTAATGAAATTGTCCAGGAGATTCAGGCTGGGCAAGGTTCCGGGACCCCGTTGGAAACGATGGTGTCGGGAGCAGGTCCGCGAAAACTTGCGGGAGAGACTTGATGGTGTGTTTCTAGCCTGGAAAAATGAACAAACGGGAGTTGGCTACCTTTTCCCGGATCGATATTGGAGGAGGCGTTAAGCCTCCTCCCTGAACAGGAGGGCATATTTCATGACGTTGATCAACTCTGTCGGATCATCATTTCTCCTCTATAACACGGTGATCGGACTTTATCTTCTTGCAACCGTTCTCTATTTTCTCTTCCTGATTTCCCATAAAAAGGAAATGGGGCAAATCGCCTCGACAGTGACCTTTTCGGGATGGGTCGTCAATACTGCTGCCCTGGTGGGACGAGGTGTTGCTGACCATCACGCTCCCTGGTCCAATTTGTATGAGACTCTTTTCCTCTTTTCCTGGGCATCGATTCTTGGTTATATGGTAATGGAATTCAAATACAAGGTTCGTGTTGCGGGTGCTTTTGTTCTGACACTTGTAATGTTCGCTGTCGGAGCTGCCAAGATGCTTCCGTACCGCTACCAGATGGTTGAACCATTGAATCCGGCCCTGAATTCCTATTGGTTGAAAATTCATGTGTTTACAATGTTCATGTCTTATGCAGCTTTTGGTATTTCCGCATCCTTGGCGATGATTTATCTTCTGAAGCTCCGCTCTGAACAAAAAGGAACAACCGGTTGGATTCTCAGGGAGTTCCCTGCAACAGATGTTCTTGATGATCTGACATATAAAGCCGTGATGGTCGGATTTCCCCTGTTGACCCTTGGTGTCATTTTTGGCGGAATGTGGGCCTATGAAGCATGGGGCGGATATTGGTCCTGGGATCCAAAGGAGACATGGTCCCTGATTACCTGGTTTGTCTATGCAGCCTATCTTCACGCGAGAATGACCAGAGGTCTCAGGGGCAAGGGAAGTGCCTGGTTCTCGATCCTGGGATTTGCTTCTGTCGTATTTCTTTACTGGGGTGTCAGTTTCATCATTCCCGGTCTTCATGCATATGCTGCCTAGCGAGGTCTCAAGTTGGATTCATTGAAAAAATATTGGCCCCAAGCAACAGCTGTTTTACTTATTGTCATTGTTCTGGGGTACTACGGCACCACTTATCGCTTTGCTCCTCTAAAAGTGGGGATGGTTGCGCCTGACTTCAATCTGGAATCGGCTGATGGCAAGAGAATCAAATTGTCCGACTATCGAGGCAAGGTAGTCATGCTGAATTTTTGGGCGACATGGTGCAAGCCTTGTAAACAGGAAATGCCTTCCATGGAAATTATGTATGAAGGTATGAAGGAACAGGCAGGGTCTCATTTTGAGCTGTTGGCCGTTAATGAGAACAATGTATTTTATAAAAACCAGGTTGCTCCTTTCCTGGAAAAACATAACATCCACTTTCCTGTTCCCCTGGACCCGTTGAATACTCTGGACCATCGTTACAAGATCACTGGTGTTCCGGAGACGTTTGTCATTGACCAGAATGGTGTGGTTGCAGAGCACGTAGTGGGGCCCAGGAATTGGGTCGTAAAGAAAAACCTGGATTCCATGTTGACTTTATTGGATAAAGGACCTCAAAAACCGGAAGAGTACATTGCCCGAAAGGCGGCCCAAAATCCACCAATGGCCAAAAGCGGTGGCTACTAAGATCCTCCGGGGATTTCTTCTCTCGCTTCTATCAGGGATCATTTGCTTGATGTGTGTGGTCCCTGTTAAAGCTTCTACAGAAGGGAAACTTGCTCCCGATATCAGTCTTCATGATATGAATGGCAAGATATGGACCCTCTCTTCGCTGAGGGGAAAATGGGTGTTGCTGAATTTCTGGGCAACCTGGTGTGGCCCATGCATTAAAGAAATGCCAGATCTTGAACATTTCAGCCAAACGCCAACCGCAAAACGGATGGTTATACTTGCCGTCTCGGAAAGCCTAGCGTCCCATAAAAAAATCGTGGATTTTCTGGGCAAGTACCACATTACCTACACGGTCTTAAATGATTCTTTTGGTGAAGTTGCCGATTCCTATCATGTAAGAGGATTACCGTCCTCCGCCCTGATTTCTCCCGATGGACACCTTGTATGGTTTCTGGAAGGGGCAATCCCCTTTTCTTCCCCTGATTTCCAGAAAACATATTTGCCTAAAGCATTCTTTTCCGGAGCATCCCGATGAATCATGAACCACTCTCTGTAACACTGGCATTCTTGGCCGGAATGGTGTCTTTTGTATCTCCCTGTGTTCTTCCGATTGTTCCATCCTATATTTCTTTTATAACCGGATTGTCATTTGATCAATTGACCGGAAAAAATGGGACAGTCGAAAAGGCAGAGGTCACGAAAACAACTGTCGTGAATTCGCTTGCGTTTATTTTTGGTTTCTCGGCCTTGTTCATTGGCTTTGGGGCATCCGCTTCATTTATAGGCGAATTTCTCCTGACTTACCAGGAAGCTATCCGTAGGGTCGGTGGCTTGATCATTGTCATTTTTGGACTTTTTATAGCAGGTATCTTGAAGGTTCCCTTTTTGAACAAGGAATTTCGTCTCCCAGCCCGAAAGAGGACATCTACTTTAGCCGGTACATTCCTGATCGGGGTTGGATTTGCGGCCGGTTGGACTCCTTGTGTGGGTCCTATTCTCGGATCCATTCTCTTTTTTGCGGGGAGCGAAGGAAATGTGTTGAAAGGGATTGAATTGCTGGCTTTTTATTCACTAGGACTGGCTGTGCCGTTCTTCTTATCGGCGGTAATGTTCAATTCATTTCTGGGACGCTTCTCTCAAATATCCCGATGGATCCCCACCATTACCAAAGTGTCGGGGGGCGTGCTGGTTGTCATGGGAGTCCTGGTTTTTGCCAATGCATTTTCAATCCTGTCTTCCTTTTTGACGCAACATCATATTGGCTGGACTTCAAATTTATAATCAGTAGCGGCTCTGGTTTCAGGAAGAGGGCCATTCTTCATTGAAGGTTATTGGAGGCTCTCGTGAGTTGTCGGGAATTTGATGCGGTCGTAGTCGGTCTCGGGCCTGCAGGCTCGACAGCGGCGCGTCTCCTCGGAGAAAAGGGATTCAGTGTGCTGGGGATTGACCGCTCCCACTTTCCCCGCTGGAAACCTTGCGGCGGGGGGCTATCGGCAAGAGCCACCGCTTTGCTTCCGTCGGGTTGGGAAAAGGTCCCTCATGTTGTGACGACTGGGGTCCAGGTCACCATGGGGGACAAAGACTCTCAAAGTGTCGAGACAGGTGTCCCTATCGCTTATCAATTCCATAGGGATCAGCTTGATCACTTCCTGTATGAAAAGGCCAAAGTGGAATCGGTTGTCCTGGAGACCGGAATTTTACTGGAAGATCTGGTTTATGAAGAAGGCATCGGATTTACGCTATTGATCAATGGTCAGAATGTAAAGACAAAACGTCTGTTCGCTGCTGATGGTGTGACGAGTCAGGTGAAACGTCTTCTTTTTGGTTCCCCGAGAGAATCGCAAAAAATACCGGGTGGAAGGAGTAAAAAGAGGGGAGTCAATGCAGGGTGGCCCTCATCCGAACTTCTTGGAAAAGCTGAGGAACCAGTGAATGACAGGTTCGTGATGATCGATATCGGGTCTGTCCCGGGGGGGTATGCCTGGTCTTTTCCCAAGGACGGCGCCCGAAAAGCTCTCGGTGTGGCTGGATTGATTACCCCATTGGGATCACCGGTCAGAACATTGAGAGAATTTTTGAAATCCTTTCGCGGTGAGAAAGAAGACCCATCCGATGGGGAGGTTTCGACCTGGATTATTCCTGCCTGGCAATCGGCAAAGGAACATGGGGAGATCTCAGGACTTTTCCTTGTTGGAGACGCAGGCGGACTAGTGGATCCTTTCCTTGGAGAAGGGATCTACTACGCAATCCTATCTGCTACAAAAGCCTGTGAATCCATTTTTGTCAATGATCATCCGGAAAAGGCAAGCGCAGCCTATTCCGAATGGGTCAAACAGGAGATATTCAGGGACTTTGCACAGGCATCAAGGCTCTCTGCAGTCATTTACCGATTTCCTGCAATCTATTACCGGCTTGTTTCCAGGTATCCCCAGCTATTGACCCTGTTTTCCCAAATCATGACCGGACTTCATGATTACCGATCATTCTCTCGGGCTGCGGGAGTAAAGCTTCTGAGACTTCCATTCAAAAAATTCATTCCTACACTCCGCACGGGAAGACGTTTCTTTTAATATGGTTCCGTCAAAAATCGGGAAGGACAGGAAAAATTCCGGACACCGGTTCGATGAATCCTGGCCTTTTTTGCTGTCGTTTTTATTTTATGCGTCCGCATTTGAACTTTTCCCAAAGATGGCTCCGGATCACACTCCCTCTTTCTATTTGTTTATTGGTGTATTTGTCTGCTTCCTGTTCCTTCTATCAGCATTGATCCATGAATCGGGTCATCGAATCGCATCACGGCTGACAGGGTTTCCCTATGAAGGTGAGCTGTTTTCTGTGTGGGGGGGGCGCCCAAGAACCGTTGAAGTCCTTCTGGCAAGTGATCCGAGGATCATGGTGGTTCGGATGTCTGGGCCTTTGGCGAACCTTATTGTAGGAGCAGCACTGTATTTCTGGATGTCTGGAGGTGACGGAGATCCTGTGAAATGGGAGCTGATTCTTTTTTTTGCAAAATCCAACCTCTTCATTGCTTTTATCAATATGATTCCAGTTTTGCCATTTGATATGGGCGCGCTGGTCTTGTCACGGTTCGGAATGAAAAAAAAGGCAGAGTATTCCGGAGAAGAGAAGGATTTTCCTCGTGGGGTGATCTTTGGATGGCTTCTGACCGTTTCGGGGATTCTCATGACCGGTCGTGGGCGTTTTATCGCTGGATTTGCTCTGGTCGTCCTTGGAATCTTGCTGATCAGAAGCTGTCTTTCCTGGAGGGAAAGGCTTGGACTGGCCTCCTGCCTCGAACGTTACGGTATCGACTGGGCTGTCACTATAGCTTCAAAGCCCCTGAAGGCAGAAGAGACGCTAGATCAGGCATTGGAAGCTTTTCGCTCTCAGGGGAAGACAACCTTGCCGGTCGTGGATGACATGGGAGTTCTGATTGGGAAAATGGAGTGGAAAAATCTCAGAAAAAAGCCCGTTGAGTCCTGGCATCTTTACCCGGTGGCAGAAATGATGATACCCCTTTCCTGGTCAGAGTCTCTCTCCATCGATCCCCCCGATGTCTCACAACGCATATTCGATCTTCTTTACTGTCATAGGGATTTTGTATGGGTCGTTTCGTCGGGTAAGCTGCTTGGCGAACTCGTTCCTGAAAAACTGGTTGATCGATACCGGATGGAGAGATCTTTTTCAGAAGATTTATCGAGCTTTCATGACAGGGTTGCTAAAACAGGTCAGGAGGATCGATCGACCAGTGGATCGTCAACCCCTTGATCCCTCCAAAAAGAACAACGGCCCGGTCGATGGCCTGATGAATTCCTTCAATGCTGGTCGCGCGGATAAGAAACTGGTAATGGAACTCTCCTTTTGCCTTGGAAACAGGAGCGGCCGCGGGCCCCTGGATAACGACCCCGTTTGACGAAGTCTTTTCAAATCGAGCCTTTCCGGTGGCCTCGAGAATCAGTGTTTCTGACCGGCTCCATAAGGAAACAAGGGCAATTTTCCTGTGGGGTGGATAGGAAAGCTCAAGTCTTTCATTGTTCGTCCGTTCAAAGAAGTGTTCTGTATCATAAGAGAGAATTTCTTTAAAAATTTGATCATTCGGGTTTTGGGTCATCAATATGACTCTGCCCCCGGGAAGATGACGTCCCACTCTCCCGGCCAGTTGGATAATCAGTTCAAAGGCTCTTTCTTCTGAACGGTAGTCCGGAAGGGCGAGCATCCTGTCCGTTTCGAGAATGATGCCCAGAGTCACCTCCCTGAAATCATGTCCCTTGGCAATCATCTGTGTTCCGATCAGGATATCTCCGGTGATGGAACTGGTTCCTTCGCCTGACGAAACGGGGGAATCGCCATCAATTCGAGAAATGGAAACCCCGGGGAAAAAACTCTGGATGATCTCTTCGAGTTTTTGTGTGGCCAATCCCTCTTCGGCCAACACGTTGCCTCCGCAGGATGGACATCGGGAATGGACAGCATATTGACTCTGACAACAATGGCAAATCAGAACTCTTTTGGGTTTTTTATGGAGAACCAGATGGACTGAGCAATGGCTGCAAGTTGCCATTTCCCTGCATTCAAGGCAGACAAGGGCAGGGACAAAGCCTCTCCGGTTCAATAAAAGAATCACTTTTTCTCCCCGGTCGACCGTATTTTTGATGGCCGTTATCACTTCCGTAGGCAGGAGGGCTCCTCTGGGTCCGGGAGCCATGACGGATATGGATGGAAGCGGAAGCTGTCCAATGCGGTTGGGAAGAGAAAGTTTGTGGTAGCGTTTCTTTTTGACCTGATACCATGTTTCAAGGAGGGGTGTTGCCGACCCCAGAATGACCGGGCAACCCAATATCTGAGCACGCTTGATGGCAAGACTTCTCACGCTGTAAGAGAGTCCCTCCCTGGATTGGTAGGAAGGGTCATGTTCCTCGTCGACAATAATGAGCCCGAGATCCGACAAGGGAGCAAAAAAAGCGGATCTTGGCCCGACCACGACATCGATTTTATGGTTCAGAATTCTGATCCAGTCACGAAGACGTTCTCCATTGGGCTGTTTGCTGTGGATACTCAGGGTGTTTGGAGAGACGTTCCTGATGGAATCCAGAAGCGGAGGAGTCAGGCCAATTTCCGGGGTCAGGACAAGAACCCGTTTTTTTTGTTGCAGCGCCCAAAGAATCATTTCCTGGTAAACCCTGGTTTTTCCTGATCCGGTGACTCCCTCCAGAAGCTGAACCGAAAAGGGGTTTTGCTCCGAGAGGTTTTGGAAGAGCTGAAAGGCGGATTCCTGGTCAGTGGTGAACGGCAGAAGCGGTTGGATCGGAGATTGGCTGGTTTTCCCCGAAAGATCTTTCTGGATTTTCTGAAGTGTCCTTGGCGGAATCGGAAGGGGTTTTGTCAGTGACGGTGGAAGACCGCTCTTGATCAAAAGACCCAAGGGAAGCCGATAATACCACGATGCAAACTCTGCTATGGAAAAGAGGATCGGAGGAAAGACGGGAAATGGGTCAAGAACATCCAGTATCGGTTTGAGCTTGATTCCGGGTAAATCCGCATCGGAAAAATCGGAGACATAGATTCCGGGGACCCGGCGGTATCCAAGCGGCACCAAAAGTCTGGTTCCGGGAAGAATTCCGGAATGTTCATCAGGAAGAAGATAGGTCAGTCTTTCCTGGGGAACCGGTGCGAAAGGGATGACCTGAATTTTTTTCAATGTCTGGACCTGAGGAAAATGTTCAGTATAGGAAGTTCCCGGTCAACCATGAGGAAAGCAGGAACATTCGCCTTTTCAGGTTGGATGCTGTGGCTCCTGGCCCAGAAGTCGAAGAAGCTCTTCCATGAATTGATGTGGGTCCTGGAAGTTTCGGTAGACAGAGGCGAATCGAACATAGGCGACCCGATCGAGGACCTCCAGTTTCTCCATGATCAACTCTCCTATGATCCGTGAGTCTACCTCAGGATCTCCCCGTTCGATCAATGCGCGTTCAATACTGTTTGAGACCTCTTCGATGGATTCATTGGGAATGGGTCTTTTCTGACAGGCCAAATGCAAACCCTTCAGGATCTTTTGCCGGTCAAATGTTTCCCGCCTGCCATCTTTCTTGAGAACGAGGGGAAGAGAGTCCTGAACCCATTCGTATGTTGTAAAGCGACGTTGACAGCCGGAACAGAATCTTCTTCTTCTGATCCCGAATCCGTCTCCTGTCGTTCTGGAGTCGGTGACCTTGGAATCAGGCGTCTGGCAGAAAGGACATTTCATGAAAGACGCCTGTTCTTGATGATTCGGGTTCTAAAGACCCGCATAGATTGGAAAGTCCTTTAGAAGAGAGACAAGCTCGGATTTCACGGAATCGATGACGCTGCCCTGGCCCTTGCTGTCAAGAATCCTATGAATCATGGAGGCAATTTTGACAACTTCCTTCTCTCCAAGTCCGCGGGTTGTGATCGCCGGAGTTCCAAGACGGATTCCGCTGGTGACGGTTGGTGGCTTGTCATCATAGGGGACTCCATTTTTGTTGCAGATGATACCGGCTTGAGCAAGGTAGGATTCTGCTTCTTTTCCTGTCAGGTTTTTATTTCTGAGGTCGAGGAGCATCAGATGATTATCCGTTCCTCCTGTTGAGATCCTGTATCCCGCTTCGGAGAGCTCGGAGGCGAGGAGCTTGGCGTTTTTGAGAGTGTTTTCCGAATACTGCTTGAAGTCCGGGGAGAGAGCTTCCTTGAGCATGACCGCTTTTCCGGCAATGACATGCATCAGTGGACCGCCCTGCATCATTGGAAAAACCGCCTTGTCGAGGGCCTTGGCCCAGTTCGATTTTGAAAAAGCCATCCCTCCTCTTGGTCCCCTGAGAGTCTTATGTGTTGATGTGGTGACGAAGTCCGCATGAGGGAAGGGGGAAGGATGATGTCCTGTGGCGACAAGTCCGGAAAAGTGGGCCATGTCGACCAACAAAATCGCGCCAACCTCGTTTGCGACCCTGCGGAAGAAGGCAAAGTCGATAATCCTTGGATAGGCGCTTGCTCCTGCAATGATGATTGCTGGGCGGTGCTGTTTCGCAAGGGCCTCAACCTGTTGTTCGTCAATAAGGCCGGTATCACGGTGAACACCGTAAAAAACGGCATTGTAGTAATGGCCAGAGAAAGAAACGGGGCTTCCGTGAGTCAGGTGACCACCATGGGAGAGGTCCATCCCAAGGATTGTGTCTCCGGGGCGAATGGATGACAGGTAGACTGCCATGTTGGCCTGACTTCCGGAGTGGGGCTGGACATTGACGTGTTCGGCACCGAAAAGAAGGCGTGCCCTTTCTATGGCAAGAGTTTCCACTTGATCGACCGCTTCGCAGCCGGCATAGTAACGTCGGCCCGGGTAGCCCTCCGCATATTTGTTGGTCATGACGGAACCCACCGCTTCAAGAATCGACCGGCTGACATAGTTTTCGGATGCGATCAAAACCAGTTTTTCCTGTTCGCGTTTCAGTTCCTGGGCGATGGCTTCATGAACTTCCGGGTCTGTCTGGTTAAGCCAGAACATGGGATAGGATCCTTTCAGAGAGACTGTTAAGATAGTGAGTGATTAGGTTTATCAGTGATCCAGAGCAGAGATTTTATCAATCCTTTGCTGGTGGCGTCCATTTTCAAATTTCGACGCCAGAAAAATATTGACAAAGTCGATGGCTTCTTCCGGAGAGAGCTCCCTGGCGCCAAGGCAAATGATATTTGCATTGTTATGGCGGTGGGCAAGGGCGGCCGTTTCCTTGTTATAGAGAAGGGCTGCCCTGACTCCGTGGTGCTTGTTGGCGGCAATGGACATTCCGATTCCCGTGCCGCAGATCAAAATTCCAATTGTTCCCGGGTTGGCTGTCACAATTGTCGCGACTTTTTCGGCGTAGTCAGGGTAGTCGACGGAAGCCGGTCCATCTGTTCCGCAGTTTGTAACTGGGATTCCTGCTTGGGAAAGAGCCATGATCACGCTGTTTTTGAGCTCAAAGCCAGCGTGGTCTGAACCGATCGCGATCGGAGGCATTTTTTGATTATCCGTCAATGCGTGGCCTCGCTATTCTTTGCCGGAATGATGCCTTGGCGGGAAGCCAGACCATTTCCTCCGGAGTGTGTTTGGGGAACGGGGGCGTTTCTGTTTCTGGAAAGCCCTCTTCTGTAATGCTATTCTCAAATGAGAAATGATGCCATTTTCTGGAGGAGGTTGTCAATCGGTATGGTTTACTTAAATCATTTTGTATTCAGTAATAAAAATAGGTTTTTTGTCCTTTTGCTCCTTCTGGTTCTGGGAGGGTGCAGCTCCTCGGTCTGGAATAATCCCCATGGCTTGCTTGGAGGTCTCTTTTCTTCATCGCCGTCTTCGACCTCAGGCAAGTCCTCCGTTGTCGGAGGAACGCCAAAACAGGTTCCCCAATCAGGATCTCTGCCCTCTTCACCAAGTGACGGAACGGATCTGGGAAGGACTCTTTCCCCTCCAGAGTTTGTTCATGTTGTCCCCTTTGAAGAAGGGGACGGTGCTTATGTCCAGTGGAGCATGGTTCCCGGGGCGACGGATTATTTTCTCTATAAAAACGGAAAACTTGTTGTGGACACTCCTTCAACGATTTACCGTCTTTATGGTCTTTTGCCCTGTCACCACTATCACTTGGCACTTTGGAGCTCCGACAGTGTCAGACTTTCGAAAAAGTCCCTGTCATTTGTCGTTCACACAAGGGGGTGCGGATCTCCTCCGACTCGGGAATAAGAGCAGATTGGTTACATGAAGACCCAAATCTTGGTGGTGAACCCCTGTGAGTCCTGCTAGAATGGGACATGTCGTTGGTCAAAAACAGTTTTGGAGAGGGTAGGCTTTGGAAAAAACGTCTCAATATCCGGGAACATTGATTGCCATTGAAGGAACCGACGGATCGGGAAAATCAACCCAGGCCGAATTGCTGAAACTTTATTTTGAATCCAAGGGGCAGGGGGTTGTCATCTCTTCATGCAACACAGCGGAACTGATCCGCGGAGCGATCAAGAAGCTCAAGGAGAGAAACACGCTTGATCCCGTCACATTCTGCTTCCTTTATGCGGCAGATTTTGTGGACCGGTTCGAGCATGTGATCATCCCTGCCCTTTCAGCCGGAAAAGTCGTCATTGCAGAACAATATGTATATACCGTCTTTGCCCGGGCAATCATCAGGGGCATCGACAGGGATTGGATCACAGGCATGTTTGATTTTGCCCTGACGCCTGCCAGAACCTTTTACCTCGATGTCCGTTTCGAGGACCTTCTGGCACGAATTCAGTGGAAATCAAGAGATGAGAGATATTTTGACTATTATGAAGCAGGTATGGACCTGAACCTTGCCGGCCGAAAAAAGGATTCGTTTGTCCTCTATCAGCAGAGGCTTCTGGAAATCTACAAGCAGATCTCTTCTGAATATCAGTTTACGGTCATCGATGCGATGAAGCCGATCCAGAAACAGCAAATGGAGCTTCGGCTGGAGACAGCCTCCATTTTGAAAAATCGTTTACGAAGAAAGGGATCCCGATGAATCCCGAGCATTCTTATCCAGGACGTCTTATCGTTGTCGAGGGGATTGACGGGTCAGGGAAATCGACCCAGATCGAACTGCTTCAGAACTATCTGAGACTGAAGGGGTATGGGGTTCTTTTGAATGTGTGGAACTCCAGCCCTGAAATATCCCCGATCATACGGAAGGCAAAGAAAAAACAGACATTGACTCCCTATGCTTTCAGTCTCCTCCACGCTGCCGATTTCAGTTATCGGTACACACATGAGATCTTGCCAGCTTTGAAGGCCGGAAAGGTGGTCCTTTCTGATCGTTATATCTATACGGCCGTTGCGCGGGACTGCGCTCGGGGAATTCCCAAGGATTGGCTGGTCTCCAACTTCCGTTTCGCCATTCGGCCTGATCTCACATTCTTCTTCAGGGTCGATCCTGCCGTGTCGTATGACCGCATTACCCAGACACGGGAGATCAAATACTATGAAGCGGGTATGGACATGGAGTTTTCCACGAACCCCAGGGAGTCCTATATTCTTTTTCAGTCGAAGGTTTTAGCGGAGTATGAAGTGCTTGCAAAGGAAAATGGATTTCATCTGATCGACGGAGCCCATTCGATGGACGAAACGCAGAAGAGCATGAGAAAGGCTGTTAACCCTGTTCTGTCCGGGATCGGTTGAACTCGTCCAGTATTTCGGCCCAGTAACGAAAGATCAGAAGATGGCCTTCTCCGCGGATAAGCCTTATTTCTGAGGACGGGATTTCTTTTTCCAGGTTTTCAATCAGAAACAGTGGGGCAATCAGATCCAGATCTCCATGCCAGAAATGGACTGTTCTGGAAATGCATTCCGGGTCAAATCCCCAAGGTTTGGATAAAATGATCAGGTCGTCGACAATCCCTGCTCCACCGGACTGATGGTTTGCGCCGATGTCTTTCAGGAACATCCGGCTGTCTTCTGCCTTTTTGAAGAATGGACGTTCCCCCTCAGGGAAAAATCGGGCCAGCACAGGGAGATACCTTTGGGGGTTATGCAAAAGAATCGCAGTCAGTCCCCTAAGAGTTTCAATCAGGATTCTCATGGTGATTTTTGCAGAACGTTTTCCGAGTTCGAAGAGCCATTTTTCATGAAATGGCATCTGTCTGGTTGCTCCGGCAATATCCATCTGGCCAAGTCCGCTGATGACAAAGACACTGGAGACTCTTTCCGGAAGAGAAAATGCACATGAGAGGGCATAGGGTCCTCCGGCAGACAGGCCGAGAACTCCAAATCGTTCAATTTTCAAGCAATCCGCAAAGGCTGAGACGTCATCCGCCCAGCTGAGAAGGGTTCTTTCCTTTTTTCTCCCGGAAAGTCCAAACCCCGGTCGTTCGAGGACAAAAAGCCTTATTCCCCTTGAGCGGGTTACCCCTTCCGATGGACGTTGGTAGCGTGATCCAGGGACACCATGGAACATGAAAAGCGGGTAGCCGTCAGGGTCGCCATATTCGCAAAATCCAATCTGACGCCCGTCAGAAAGGGTGATGATCCGGTCGGTTATTTCGTGTGTGGCTTGGGATATGGTCGGGTGAATATTCAAAGAGGATGGGGAGGCGCTGGAGTCCCGGACGGTCGGGATGTCAGTCCTCTCCATTGTCGAGCTCTTCTTCAAGCTTCCGGATCGGTTCAATGTTTTTGAGTCTTGATCCGCTTTGTCCATCGTAGTTTTCAACCCTCATCCAGATGACAATCACGGGTCTCCCTTTTTCAAACTCCATTTCCTTTGTGGAGACGAGTCTTTCAACCCCTCCCTCCTCATCGCTTCTATTGTCCCGTATGGTCAGATGAGGTTCTGCGTAAGAGAGAAAAGGCATCTCTCCCGAGGTGAACAAAAGGATCTCTCTCGCGAGCTTCGCAAGGCGTGAAAAGAATATGACCTTTCCCTGGTCCTTTTGGGAAAGAGAGAGAAAGAGGGAGCGGTTGTTTTTCCGGATCGTGATGTCTGAGTGGGTCCGATATTGTGTCAGGGCGAGAAAAAGTAAAATTCTCTCCTGTGGGGAAAATCCCGGACACTCTTCTTTCAGCAGGAAATTGGCGGACTCCGAGTCTCCTGTCGGCCTATAGGAAAGGGATGTTTGTGCGAGAGATCCAAGGGAGCGCAGAAGTTTTTTGGTTTCCTTGTCGATCATTGTTTCGGGATGGATGGTTTCGTACAGTCTCAGGAGAATGCGTCTGAAGGATCTTGAGTCTTCGTAGGATCCAAAACGGTTCACCAGTCTTGAGATCGTATCTTTCGCGATATCCTGTGCGGGGGGCTTTGTGGATTCCAGATAGGCTTCCATGAAGAGCCCGTGTCTTAGACCATGCTGGGAGACGGTCAAAAGAGGGGACTTAGCCCCTTCCAAAATTCGGGAAATGATCAGGATTCCTGCAGGAAGGATGTCTGCCCTGTCCTTTGAGACTCCGAGAGAGGAAATCCTGTTTTCAATGGAAGACTTCCGGATTTCCAGAAGAATCTTGTTGACCTGGTTTTTGGCCAGTGTATATTCATGAACCTGAGGAATGAGAGGATAGTGTTCCTTCTTCTGGGCGATCCGTGCAAGCTGGCGGACGGTGCCACCCACTCCGATCAGGAGTTTGGGGGTGCCCTTCGAGAGGATATCCCCCTCCTTCAACATTTTGTCGATATGGCGCTCAAGTCTTTTCCACTCCGACTCTGAGGGCATACCCGGCTTTCTGAAAAAAGACTCCGATAGTCTGACCGCTCCCAGTGGAAGGGTGGTGGTGGCGATGTGCTCACCATCCTGGATCCTGATCAGTTCTGTGCTTCCGCCTCCCACATCGAAAACAAGGCCGTCACGGATATTGATACTTGTCCGGACTCCAAAATAGCTGTAGAACGCTTCATCTTCACCGGAGAGAACTTCGATCGGAAAAGGGATTCCCTTCGAGAGGATTTCCAGAACCTCTCTCTGGTTTGCCGCGTCACGGATGGCGCTCGTTGCGGTGCAGCGGACTTTTTTGATGTGGTGAAAGGCGATTTGTCCGGCAAACAGGCAAAGGGCTTCCCTTGCCCTGGAGATGGCTTCTCCCTTGATGATCTGGTCGTCATACATGCCTTGGGAAATTCGGGCCGGGGACTTGTGACGCTCGATCAGCCACCAGTCGTTGCCCCTGATCGCGAAGATTTCAAGGCGCATGGAGTTCGAGCCGATATCGATGATGGCAGCTTTGCGAATGGACCTGGACATGGAGTAGGGAGGTCCTCTCTTTCACCTGAAGTCATCCGGACGGTTGTTTTGAATTGCCAGAAAAGCCTTTTCATCTTAGGACAATCATCCGGATTTTGAAACTGCTTCAGATGGCTTCCCGTGGAATTCATCCAGAAAATCGGGTTGACAAGGATTGTCTGTCCGGATAGGGTTGTATTCAGGGTGCTTTACCCGATTGTTTCTGTTCAGGATTTTCGAGGAGCTCCATTGCGCAAACGTTTGCCCTCCATCTTTCGCCTCCTGCTTGTCCTGATTCCTGTCTTCTTTTATCAGATGGGCCATGTGGCACCTGTTTTCTCCTCCCAGATCTCCTTGAAGAGCAATGCTTCGGTTGCTTTTCTTGCACCGAATTGGCTATCCAATCCAGAAAAAGTTGTGGACGCTTCTTCGGCCGGAGACGATTGCACTCATCCTTTTGTCAGCGGGCAATCTTCATGGGAATGTCACCATCCCATGCCGTCGTATTTGTTGACCTCATCCCTTTTTGCGCAGGCTGTTCTGCCAGCGACAACGGTTCCCTATCGCATATGCCATCGCGATAATCCCATTATTCCAAAAGTTTTTTCGTATGCTTCCTCCCCCGTTCTCCCTCCGGATCATCCCCCAAGAGTTTGATTTATCCAATCTTCTCTGATCGCCAAAAAAGCGTTTGTTTCCCGAAGCTTTTGTTGGCGGCAGATTGGTTCAGCCTTTCCTGGCAAAATTCAGACTGTTCCGGGATCGATTCTTTTTCTTTTAAGCGGGAGTATCGGGTTTGAAAAATCATTATAGGGATGGTGGGGTTTCTTTTTTGCCACCGAATCCGATTGTATGGATCTGTGCCTTTTTTCTGCTTCAAGGCATTCTTTTCCTGTGTCATGGAGAGAGGATGATCCCGACTCTCCGTCCTTTTCCTATGCTCGGTAATGGGAGCATGACGACGAGATCGGCTTCGCTTTTCCTGAGCTCCATTCATCCTGAGGAAGCGATTCCCTGTTTTCATGAGGCCAGAGCGGATTCTCGTGCCGCAAGCCTTGAATGCCATCATGAGAATCCTCTTCTGCCTTTCCCCCCCATGAGCGCTCCCGACATGTTAGGAGAGGGGGAGTTTCCCGTTCAGAATTTTTTCCGATCGGACTTTCCCCCCTTGTCCAAAATATGGATTCCTTCTGCTTGCCGTTTTCCCCGTAATCCTCCTCCCCGGAATGGATGGTCGATCCTTTCAGTCTGAAACGCTCTCGAACTGTCTTCGATTATTCGTTCATATTTGAAAAGGAGTCTTTCGTGGAAAAACAGGATCCGTTCGCTTTCGATACATGGATCATCCAAAAATCCATTCTGGTTGCTTTTTTGGGGTTGTTCATTGCGCTCTGCTCCCCCAAAAAGGCGATGGCCTGCGTGTTTTGTCTGGAGCATATGGGGATGGATGCCTCCATGTTCTGGACAAGTGACATCATGCTCTCTTTCCGGATGAACTATTCTGATATCTGGATTGCCGGAAGCCAGGTTCAAGCGGGATATTCCCATATAGGCGGTTCTCAGGCCCTTTTGACCCAAGAGAATACCCTTCAGGTGCTCGTTACCAAGAAGTGGATGGTTCAGGTGACAGAACCTTTTTACTATCGGTGGAACTCCAATCCCCAAGCATCTTCCAGCAATACCTACACTCCGGGTCTCGGAAACAACAATTCGGGATTCCTGGCCGTTCCGGGAGATCTCTGGATTGCCAACCTTCTTGATGTCTACGACCGCACCACTTTTTCAGGAACAACCCGCGTGGTATTGGTTCAGGGAGTGCACTTCCCAACCTCTCCGACAAGTCAGGCATTCAATAACCAGAACATCACCAGTACCCTAACAGGTGCTGGCGCCTATGAGCTCACATTCGGGCTAGAGGCCATGCATCTGTTTTCCAATGGGCGCTGGATGACGATCGGGGATGCCATTTACTCATTCGAGCTCCCGAATAATCTGGGAACTCAGCTCGGAAATACCCTCAATACCGACTATCAGGTTGAGTACCGACTGACGGGGCTTCACAGCAAATTTCCGGAAATCTGGATCAGTGCCGGAGATTACATCCAGTACAACGCTACCAACATTCAGGTCAATCCATATGTTCAAAATGGAGTGCTTCAGGCAGCCGGTCCGATTCTGGGAACCGAGAATTTCCAGGATTCCATCGGGATGGGATTCCAGATCATGCCCAAATCCGTTCCGAACTTGATGATCTTTGCCAATGCAGACAAGTTTGTCTATTGGAATCAGCCGGGTACGACACCGTCTTCACCGGCGCTGAATCCGGACTTCAAGGTTTTGACAGGATTCATGTGGATGTTCTGAGTCTCCATGGAAAACCGATTGAGTGACGCTTGGACAATGCATAAATAAGGAGAGGGTCTTTCAATGAAATATCTGTATGGATCGTTCAGGATGATTTTTGGGGTTTTGTTTTTCATGTCTTTTTTTGCTTTTTCAGGCCAACGGGTATCGGCCAGTCCGATGAGTGACTCGATGTCGTCCGGAGCTCCGTCCGCTCCGACTCCCCGATCGGACCAATCCAGCCCTTTTCCAGGGAAGGGATTTGTTTTAGAGGGTTTTGCGGGAGGAGAGAGTTCCCTGTCGGGCTCTTACACCACAACCCTCGGGAAAACCGTTCCTTATGATTTTGGTGCGGCCCCTGTCTGGGGGGGTCGGATCGGGAAAATGCTTTTTCCGGACTTGTTGGCCTATCTGACCGTCCAGCAAACGGATTTCTCCCAAAATACCCATACCGTGATTGGTTTGGGGGGGAAATTACTATCTTCCGTCCCTTTTTGGAAAAACGATCATCCCCTATTTGAATGCCACCTTTG
>JAKBTA010000089.1 GCA_021844645.1 Nitrospirota bacterium | reverse complement strand
ACCTCCATGCCTCCCATGAAGGACGGGCGCCTTTCCGAGCCCCGGCATATCGAAGTGAAGGGCCGGGCCAAGGGCCAGACGACGATCACGGTCACGAAAAACGAGATCATCACCGCCTTGAACCAATCGGACAAATTCCTTCTGGCGATTGTGCTGGTGGAGGGAGACCGGTGCGAAGGGCCGTATTATGTCAGGAACCCTTTCAGTCAGGAGCCCGACTGGGCGGTGACGAGCCTCAATCTGGACCTCGACGAGCTTCTGAAAAAGGCCGAATCGGCTCCGATGGGCGGGTTGGGCTAGGTTGGAGCCGATAGCGGAAGAGTTTTCTCAATATATTGTTTTTGTTGATGAAAGTGGCGATCATGGATTGACGACCATCGACCCTCATTATCCGATTTTCGTTCTGGTGTTTTGCATCCTGAAAAAAGCCGACTACATGCACATTCTGAGTCCTCGTCTACAGGCCCTCAAGATGAGGCATTTTGGCCACGATGCGGTGATTCTTCACGAGCATGCACTCCGGAAAGGGATGGACGACTTCTCTTTTCTCAATTCAAGAGACAAGAAAGAGCGTTTTATGACGGAGCTGACACAGGTCATTGAGGAGCTGCCCTTTCATCTGGGGTGCGTGGCGATTCGAAAAAATGACTTGAAAGAAACCAAAAATCCAGGCAATCCCTACCATCTGGCCCTTGAAGCCGGGCTCGATCAGGTGGATTCTTTCCTTTCCAACGAAGGAGTTCTTGGTCAGAAAACGCATCTTCTCTTTGAAAAACGCGGCAAGAATGAAGATGGCGAGCTCAAAAGTGAGTTTTGGAGACTGTGTGAAAAAAACAGGGAGAAAGGGAGAGGGTATCCGTTCGATGTCGTGTTCGTGGACAAGAAGGCCAATCACCTGGGGCTTCAGCTTGCCGACCTTCTGGCGCGGCCGATTGGTCTTTCCATTCTGAGGCCGGATCAGGCGAACCGGACGTACGAGGTCATGAAAAAGAAGCTCCTTCCCAAACTTCTTGAAAAGCAGGATGGACGGGATTTTCGATGTTTCCCCTGAAAAGCAAAAAGGCCCCGGAATTTCTTCCGAAGGCCTTTTGCCGACCGGGAACCCCCAGTCCCACATACCTTATTTATTCCATAGGACCATCAGTCTGTCAACTCTCGTGATTTTGACAGTGGACAACAGGATTGGCGAGATTCTTCCAGTCGACTCTGAAATCAGGCAAGTGACGATTGGATTGCGGGAGAATATTGCTGAATTGAAGTCTCAAAGACAGGAGCATTGATGATCAAACTCCCCAAGAAACTGATTGAGGTGGCGCTTCCGCTGGACGACATTAATCTCGCCTCTGTCCGAGAAAAGTCGATCCGGCACGGCCATCCTTCGACGCTTCATCTTTGGTGGGCCAGACGGCCTTTGGCAACGGCTCGGGCGGTCCTCTTTGCCCAGATGGTCAATGATCCCGGGTATGAACGAAGTCTGGGGAGGGGAATCAATAAGGAAAAGGCCCAGGATGAAAGAGAACGGCTTTTTAAAATTCTCCGGAAACTTGTCCTGTGGGAGAACACCAATAATAAGGCTATGTTCCCGAGTTTTGTTGCATGAGACAGAAAAGGGTGTAGTCTTTCTATAGGAGGTGGCTCCCATGAAAAAACCCGCATTCCAACGATGTTTGAAGTCGGTCCCGACCCTGACATCGGCACAAAGAGGAGAAATAAAGATCGCCATTGAACAAGTGGACAACAAAAACCTGGTGGGGGGTGTCGCATCTCTGGTCGGAACCCCTACCTGTTGCCCCCATTGCCACCATCCCCATATTCGACCGTGGGGCCGGGCATCCGGGTTGAAACGTTACCGGTGCAAGGGCTGTCAACGTACCTTTAGCCCGCTGACGAACACGCCTTTGGCGGGACTTCACCACAAGGACCGCTGGCTCTTGTATCTGGAGGGATTCCAGTGGGGAGAGTCGGTCCGAAAGGCCGCTCGGCGCTGTGGCATCAACCAGAAGGCTTCCTTCAACTGGCGCCATCGCTTTCTGGCACTGCCTTCCGATCTCCAGGCTCGTCAGGAAAGCGGGATTGTCGAGGCCGACGAGGCTTGGTTCCTGCGCTCCTACAAGGGGCAACGACACAATCTCCCCAGGAAATCCCGACACCGGGGCGGTCACGCTTCCAAACGAGGGCTTTCCAGTGAACAGGTTCCGGTCCTGGTGGTTCGGGACCGCTCTGGATCCACATCCGATGCGATCCTTCCCAAGGACGACCACCTTGCGATCCAAGCTGTCCTGAAACCCCTTCTGGCCCAGGATGCGGTTCTCTGCACCGACGGCGGAGGAAAAGGCCCCTTTGCCCTGGCGGCCAGAAAGATGGGCATAGCCCACCGTGCAGTCAACCTGAGCAAAGGGATCCGGGTGCTGGCTGGCGTTTACCACGTCCAGAATGTAAACGCCTACCATTCGCGCCTGAAAGGATGGCTGCTGAGATTTCATGGAGTGGCGACCAAATACCTGGGGCATTATCTCGGTTGGAAACGTCTGCTGGAACGATTCGGTGATCATCTCAACTCCGCTCTGTGGTTGACTTTGGCGGTCGGTCAGCATGAGGTGCAACAATGTTCGGGAACATAGCCTAATATAAAAATAGCCAGTAACAGGGATAACCTTATTATTGGTCTGCAAAACATCATCCCGCTTTGGTTATTAATACCTAAACATTTGTAAGTTTTTTATTTGAGACACACCGGTATCAGAAATAAAATCTACTAAATCTTGATCATTGTTCTTGAGGATAAAATGCCTGAGTTTAAATTGGAAATGGATCTTGGGGATAATGGAGGCCAGATTTCCTTCCAAACTATAGAAGAATTTGAACAATGGATTGCCAAAGAAAGGCAATTTGTAAACAGATTTCCATGGAACCAGTTTAATCAGCAAAATCAACCACAACAATATCAATCCAATATAGATAAAAAGTTAAATGATGTTATTAATGGGATAAATCAACTAAAAAACAATAATTCTCAGGAATTTGCAAACGGAAAAATTTTAGAAATCAAAGCTATTCTTGAACCTACTTTCAAGAATCACAGCATTATTTTTTCTGAATCTGCCAAAGGTCGATTTCTTCAAGATAAGTTAAATGGTAATAGCTACTCGGCTTTAATTTCTTACCTAAGTCTGACTAACTGGGGAAGAGGGATCCCACTCCAACAAAATCAACTAAATTATCAAGCCGTTCTTGGCTATGTGGATTCGATCATTTATGAAAAAGGAATTTCTGAAGAAAAATCGAAATCGATCAGTGATTCACTAAAAATTCTTGACGAGAAATGGCGTAAAGATCTCCAATCCAACCAATTCAAATTTAATGAGATCCATTCTACAATCCATTCAAAAATCTCAGAAATCAATAAGTGGTTCGAGGAAACCTCTTCTGATATCAGAAAGGAGGAAACCCAAAGGAAGGAAATGTGGGAAGAAATTCTCCAATCCTCAAAAAAGGAAATTCAGACCACAATTGAAGAAGGAAAAAACCTTCTTGATGACATTAAAAAGCAATACGATGAACATATGACGATGGCCGCACCTGTAACCTATTGGAGCACGGAAAGAGATCATTTTAAGAAATTGATCGGATATTTGTCTGTGGGAATCGCTACTGAATTCTTAGTATTTGGGTTGGTGATGTATTTCTATTCGAAAAGTTATTTGTTCAATGATCCCAAAATATATCAAAGCACTTTGAAGCAGCTTACCTTGGGAACCGAAGTCCATCTTCTTGTTTTGGTATTAGTTGTCTCTTTGCTTATATGGGTTATAAAAATTACCTCCAAATATTTGGTAGGTTTGCTTCATCTGGAAGTTGATGCTGGAGAAAGAGTTGTTATGGCAAAAACGTATTTGGCCCTTATTAAAGATGCAAAGATCACGGGTCAGGAAGATCGGCATATTATTCTTGAATCCCTTTTTAGACCGGCTATAACAGGACTTGTTCAGGAGGATGAAGGACCAACCGGTCTAGTGGGGTTAATTGCAAAGTTGCTAGGATCAAAGTAAGCGGATTTCACCTCCCCTTGACCGCTTCGATTTGCCTTAGACGTAAAGTTCTTTCTCTTGTCTTGCAATCGAATTTTCCCTGAAGGTCGCTCCGCTTCAAAATCGGGGGAACACAATCGGCCATGAACAGTTCCCGGGTTTCGGATGTTCGTAAACTCGCGCCGGTAATTGGGGCGTTATCCCACAAAGTCAACGGAGGTTGAAATGTCAAACGTAAAAGAGAAGAATGACCCGAAGATATTTTCCCTCTTCGAGAATCAACCCCCATCGTCGAATGGGTCCGTCCTCCTGGATTGTTGCCTTCACAGGATGTTGAAT
>JAKBTA010000088.1 GCA_021844645.1 Nitrospirota bacterium | reverse complement strand
GCAATCAACTTGAAGAATCTGGCGGCGAGTTCCACCGTCTCAGCCTGTGGAGAGGAAGGCTCTGGCCTTGGGCGCAAGCTCAAGACGAAACCAGCCTCGGTGAAGCAGGAATCCAGCAGCAAAGCGACCTATGCTTAGCTTTGCCTAGGTATGGAGGAACGGTTGAATGGAAATATTGTCAGGGGCAGTTCATTTCGATCACCATCTTTTTCTTCTCATTAACGGTGCATTTCCCCGAACATGGCTTGATCCTGTTATGATGGCAGTTACTGATATGGGCAACGGAGCTTACCAATTCCCCATCGGTTTGCTGATCCTTGGCATTTTCGCAAGATATCATCTCAAAAGAGATGTTCCTTTATGGATTTCGACGGCGGTCTTGAGTCTTCTGGTCGGAGAATTTCTGAAAAAGCAGGTCGGAAGGGCTCGACCTCTTGCCTATTTTCAGGACAGGATCCTTCACCATCAGGTTCACGTTCATGTCGTGGGACCACATCTCATGGCCAACTCTTTTCCTTCAGGACATACCTTCAGTGCATTTTCGTCAGCGGCCCTTTTTTCGGGGCTTTACCCAAGATTTTCTGTCCTTTTGTATTCTTTGGCTTTTTTAACCGGGCTTTCAAGGATTTATGTTGGGGCCCATTTCCCAGGAGATGTTTTTTTTGGAGCGCTCATAGGGTATTGCTCTTCATGGCTGGTCCTCCGGACTATCTGGCCAAGGCTTGAAAAGATTCAGTCCGGCGCTTCGGACAAGAGAGAAGAAGCCTAGCCGATGCAAGACCTTCTTGATTATATGCCTGATCAATGGCCTTCCCTTATTCCTTCGTTGGCTCTTCCGAAGTGGAGGTATGACCAGATTTCCGACTGGATCTTCCGGAAAGAGGTCACTGCATGGGCGGAGATGAAAAATCTTCCACGGGATCTTCAGAAAACTCTTGCGTCGTCGATTTCCCTGAATCTGCCGGAACCGGCGGTTGTCATGGACTCAAAGGACGGGACAAAGAAAATCGTCTTGCGCCTTAAAGACGGGGAGATGATCGAGTCTGTCATTATCCCGAGAGGTGATCGGGCAACTTTATGTATTTCTTCCCAGGTTGGATGCGGAATAGGTTGCAGGTTTTGCCGGACGGCGGAGATGGGGCTGGTCCGCAACCTGACAATGGGGGAAATCGTTGGCCAGGTTGTTCTGGCTAACAGGATCCTGCGGGAACATCCTGTTCAGGATTTTTCCTCATCGAAATCACTTGATCGCCCCGTCTTGAAACGGATCAACCATATCGTATTCATGGGGATGGGGGAGCCACTGGCAAATCTTGATCATGTGACCAATTCGATCAGGCTCCTGATCGCTCCCGGGGGGTTTGGAATGTCACCCCGGAGAATTACTCTGTCGACATCAGGTCTCCCCTCAAAAATCGTTGAAATTGGAGAGTCCGGAATACCTATTAATATTGCAGTTTCCCTGACGGCTGCGGATGATCAGACCCGGGAGAGGCTGATGCCGATCAACAGGCACTATCCGATCAAGTCGATTCTGGATGCGGTCAGGCAGCTTCCGCTAAAAAAGAGGCAACGGGTCACGTTTGAATATGTTCTGCTATCCGGGGTCAATGATCGACCGGAAGACGCCAAAAAGCTTGCTCGCCTTCTGGCTCCGTTTAAAAGCAAGGTCAATCTCATTGCATTCAATCCGTATGAGGGATCTCCCTTTTCCCGTCCATCGAATGATGATGTCTTGTTGTTTCAAAAAATTCTTCTTGAAAAGACGGTGGCAACGACAATCCGTCAATCAAGAGGAGATGATATCCTGGGAGCATGCGGTCAGCTGGCATGGGAGAAAAAAACAGAACAAAAGGAGACTGAATGGAGCCCCGTCGTCTTTTTAACCTGAGGCTTGCCCTGGTCCTTGGCGTGGAACTTTTGGCTATTCAGACAGGAATGCTTTTAAATAGGTATTCCCTGATGGAAGGGGTTGGGTGGGTTGGGCTTTTCTCCTGGTTCCTGATCGGCGGAGCGCTCGTCGGTGGGATCGCCTTTGGTGCATTGCTGACAGAATGGCTTCCCGAGCGTGAAGATGGTCTTCCTCCCGGGGTGTTCGAAAAGATCCTCCCTCAGTTGCCTTGGGCCTTTGCTCTTCTGGTTGCGCTGGTTGACAGCTATTTTTATTTTCCAAGAATGTAGAAGCTGTTTCCCTTAATTTTTTCCTCCCTGGATTTCGATGGGGGCGAAGCTCATCAGGACCTGCATTATTCCCGGACCTGTTTCCATCGACCACAGGATGCCCTTTGAGCAGCCCAGTGAAGCCAACAAGTGGAGTTCTCTCAGTTTCCCGGGGGGGGTAGCTCTTTCAACCAGATTTTTCGGGATATTCAAAGGATGGACCGAGTCTCCTTCCTCAAGCAGTTTTTTAATGGAGTCAATGTACTCCTCGAAAAGTTTGTCCGGAAGATTCCTCGCCATGATTCGTTCATTTTGTGCAAGCATTCCGGAAAGAAGCAGAAGAATTGTGCCATATCCGGAAGGGGAGAGTGATTTAATGACTTCTCCGAGTTGATGGATATATCTTGCATGGTTAAGTGGCTGAGACGTGACCACGACCGGGACGCTTGCATCCGGTACCCAGAAAAAAAGAGGAACTGCCAGAGTGTGGTCAACGCCATGAACGCCTGCTCCGCAAGGAATTCCTCTTGATTTCAGTCCTGCAAGGATTTGATTGGCCAGGTCAGGGTCACCGACCGGATCGTACCGGAGCTCAGAGCCAAAGCCTGAGTAGTCCTGGGAAGATTCAAGGCTTGGTGAGTTGTCGACGAGGATGATGTTGGGAACTTGCCATCCCGAGCTCATGGAGACAACTGCTCTGATAGGTGTGTGCCGGCTGACCAGGTGGTTGTGAAATCGGGCCATTGCTTCCAGCATGGGGCGATTGTTTCTGCGCCGGTAACTGTCAAGAAGGTCCGGTGAGTGGGGAGCAAGAACGGGTAATATCTCCATTTGGTCTCCTATAGGGACGAATCATTTTTTTTAGTGTTCCAGGAAAAGTGAAATTGCCGTTCCGCCGGGAATATCGAAGAAATCGCCTTTTTTTTGTGGGGATGAGGAAAGTTCCATCTTGATTGTCTGCCCTTTTTTGAGCCGGAAAAAAGAGTCGTTTGCAGGGGATTTGTGACGTTTGAGCATTCGAAACGGAATCCATTCCCTGCCATTGCAGAAGGTGGATTGGGAAAGCCCTCGCTCGTGAGTCATGTCGGAGATCATTTTCCACGCATCTACATCCTTTTTGCCGGATTCCATGGAAAGGTCGGTTTCGAGGGATGCTTTCTTTTGGCAAACGAGGTAGCTCATCTTGAGGGAGTCCTTGATATGACCAAGTCTTTTTGATGCATGGATCAGCTCCTGAGAAAACTTTTGTGGACGGTCTTCATGGCACCAGTCACGTTCATCAAGAAGAGCTGGGCAATCTCCTCGCCGGTTGTTTGGACAGGGTGCCAGAATCTGAAAGTCCGGGAGAAAATCCAATAGATGATTGCTGAATTGATGGAGTGTTCGTGAAGAGAATCGATCTGCCGGTTCTGCTATAAGAAGTATCCCTCCATCTGTTAGCGCCAGGTCGATGGATTCCAGCAATTTTTTTGCCGATGCCTGTGACATCTCCCATTCATTGAGCATGTTTCCCCAAGAGAGAATATGGAGGCCGGACAATGGAGGGAAAAAATCGGGAATGACGCCATGATGCGTGCCGATTGTCAGGGGACGTCCGGAGTATAGCTCCCTGATCTCGAGAGCGGCCGCGAACAGTGCTGACTCAGAACGATCGTGGAGAGTGACCATGATTTCCGGAAAAGATTCTTCTGTCAGACCGTGAAGGATACCCTGGACAAATCCGCCGGTTCCGGTAGCGAGGTCGGCGATCTGGATGCAGTCCTGTTTGTTGAGAAAATTTTTGACGGAGGGAAAAAGAAGAACCTCCTCAAGGATTGAGAGGGCCTTATAAAAGCTCTGCTCGTGGTAGTAGGATCGGTAGGCTGTCCTTATCCGTTCGTCAGACATGTAGTCTTGGGGAGTATTCCTGTTGCAAAGAATCTCGGAAAGTGTCGGCAGGAGTTTTTCAGCATCACGGTTGAAAATTTTTGGTGGAAACAATTTGGGCCTTTCCTGAGGGTGATCGGACTTGTTGTCCTGAAAAGTTATCCTGGTGGATATTATAGCCGTTAGACTATTGAACATTAGCCCGCGCATGCCTCTTCTTAGCCCGCAGGGCAAGAGGGGGTCAAGCGGGCGGTTTTGTCTTCCATCATCGCATTAAGGTATTCTATTCCCATGCAGACAGGCAACCGCTTTCGCGCGTATCCCACCCCCGCCCAGGAGTCGATCCTTCTCCATCCGGATCTTCTGGATGGAGGA